>DATNJE010000245.1:0-2573 GCA_035604095.1 Terriglobales bacterium | reverse complement strand
AGCTTCGACAGTGGACCGCGAAATCAGCGGAGTCGAGAAGCAAATCATAGAACTCGCAGAAGCCATGCCCGCGGACAAGTTCAACTTCACTCCTGAGAGTTTGAACATTCCGGGCTCCGACTACAAAGGTGTGCGCAGCTTCGCCGTACAGGTCAAGCACATCGCCGCTTCCAACTGGTTCATCTGGTCGCCCCTGACCGGCGACAAGCTGCCGGACGGCTTGAAAGACGGCAACGGTCCAGAGAATTTGAAGAGCAAAGCAGAGATCATCAAGTTCTTGAAAGATTCGTTCGCTCTGGGGCACAAGGCCGCGGCCACGCTGACGGAGCAGAACATGCTGCAACCGCCTGAGGGCAGCAAATCTCCCCGCTTGCCCCTCGCCGTGTTCGGAGTGGAGCATGCCTACGATCACTACGGCCAGCTCGTGGAATATCTGCGGATGAACGGAATCGTTCCGCCCGCGAGCCGCGGAAAGTCCGACTGACGGCATAGTACCGGTGCAAAAGCCCATTCCGCGAAGCTCACTGCAATTTCGCGGATTCGGCTTTCGCTTCTTTCAGCACGGGGATGTCCGGGTCGGCATCTTTCCACATCGCCAGAAAATCCCGGTATGCGGCGCGGGCGCGGTCGGTGGCGGCTTTGGCATCGGCGCCCTGCAAGCTCCGGGCCTGCACGGCCTGCGCTCGCGCCACGCCCAGACGCGCCAGCGCTCCCGTCCAGCAATTCCACACCATGCCGCTGTGGTTGACGATCTTCTGGAACTCGCCCGCAGCCGCCGCTCCCTGCCCCGCTGCCAGATACGCCTGCCCGCGCAGGTACACGGGATAAAGGCAGGAGATGTTGTTCACGAACGGAATCTGCCCCAACTCGAAAGCCGAGGCCGCTTGCAATTTATCGAGAGCAGCGGCTGGGTTCTTTTTATCGAGCGCCAGCTGCGCCTGAATCGCCGGCAGCCAGAGCGATTGCACCTGCGTGTCGGACGGGAAGCGTTTTGTTAAGTCTTCTGCCAGGGCTTCCGCCCGCGCCGGCTCGTTCGCCATGGCAAAGGCAAGCGCCGCTTCGCTCTCCGCTCCCTGGCCCGCGCTCGCCAGGCGTTGAATTTCCGCCGCCTCCCGCCGCGCCTGCACCGCGTTGCCGAACCCGGCTTCACGCTGCGCGGCGATCGCCCGGTAGACGGCCGCATTCTCCTTGTTGTCCTCGCGCACGGCTGCATCGACCGCTCGTCCCGTTAACCCCCGTGCCTTGCGCAAATGTCCGGCATACGCCTCGGTATCGGCTTGCAGCGCCAGCCCGACGTTCGCAAACCCTGGTTTCGCCTCAAACCAGCGCAACTGCTCCGTCATCGCCGCCGCATCGCCGCCGGCGAACGCCAGCGCATAGGACTCGTTGTGCAGAATGAAATCGTCCCGATTGCGCTCCTGGGCCTCGTGGATCACCTGCCGCGTCTCGTCGAAACGCTGCAAGGCCAGAGCGTAGTTGGCCAGGTTTTCGTACTCGCTCACCGCGTGCGGAGCCATGCGCGCCGCCTGCCGCGTGACCTCCGCGGCTTTCTCATACTGCCCGAGAGCGGCATACACCAGGCCCAGGTTGACGTAGGCCGCGTCTTCCCGCGGGTAAATCTGAATCTCCTCCTGAAACGTCTGCGCGGCCTTGTCCAGTTCCCCGGTGGCGTAAGAATAGTAGTCGGCTCTGATCGTAAGCTCTTCCCGCTCGCTGGTATGCTGCCGCAACTGAAACGCCTTGCTGAGGTACTCGCTGGCCCGTCCCAGCTCGCTGAGGTTGGTATAGTCGATGCCCAGCGCCCGGTACGCCATGGCAAATTTGGGATCGAGCGCGATGGCGCGCTGATCGAAAGCCAGGCCCGCCGCCGGTCCTTTCTCGTCCGACGCCTTCCTGCCCAGGCTCAGGGCCTTCAGCGCCTCCAGCGAAGGCGTGGTGGCCTGTTCCAGCGGAACATCGAACTTCTGCACCGTGGCCAGCGATTCGCCCAGCTCGCCCCGCAGTTTGGACGCGGCTGCTCCCAGAGCGTCGAGCACCTTGTCCTTGGACGCCGCCGTTACCTGCTCCTGCGCCAGCTTGTCTCCCGTCTGACAGTTCACCGCCTTCAACGCCAGCACGTATTCGCTGCCCAGGCTGCCGATCGCCCCGGCGAGGTAAGCCTTGCTGCCGGTCCGTTGACAGAGCTCGCGGGCTACGTCCGGAGTGAGCTTGGTTCCGGCGGGGCGCGTCATTTGCTGCAGGGTCTTCGCCACCTCGCTGTCGGGGAGCACATTCAGGAACGGCGATTGCCGCAGAGAAACGCTGAGCGCCGTCTCCAGCGCGTCGTCGAAGACTGCATCCCCCGTGCTGTTGGCGAAATCCCCCAGGACGATCGTGTCCTCGGCCGTGATCCTCGACCCAAGGCCATGAAAATAACGCCATCCAGCCACGCCGGCTGTCGCCAGAAGCACAGCGACCGCGAGCCAAACATACGGAAAGTGGCGGATGCGGGGACCGGCGCCAGGCTGGACCGATGCCTCAGCCTGACCTTCGCGCGGCCAGGCCACCGGCGCTATAAAGCGGTACCCACGCCG
>DATNJE010000244.1:0-3068 GCA_035604095.1 Terriglobales bacterium | reverse complement strand
GGACGGGGCACCCACAGTTTCGGAACGGGAAAGAAAGGACGCAGAACCCTGGGCCACCCGTCCGCTCGATCACCATTGAGTCTCAGCGAAAAGAGTCTCAACGAAAACGATCCTCGGCGGCGCGCTCGCCATCCTCGAATTCCGAACCCGCCAGACGAGCCAGCCTGGCCCCCGGGCTCCTTCCTCCGAAGAACTTGAAGAATCCCCAATAGAGCATCGCTACCGCGACAGCAGCCCCGCTGGTCATGGCGAAGGGCCACTTCGGCATTTCCCGGGTCACGGAGAGGAAGACCAGGGCGAACAGCAGGAGCGCGGCCACAACCACGAGCGTGTTGACCGTCCAGGCCAGGCCGCGGCCGGACAGGGGCTCCGACAGCCAGTCGAGATCATCGGGCGCAGCCGGAGCCGCTTCAGTCAGAGCCGGTTCGGCCAGAGCAGCTGCAGCCAGAGCAGCTTCAGCGAGAGTTTCAGCCAGACTGGCGACGGCAGGCATGGGTTGCTGCGCTTCCGGGCGCACGGGCAGTTCGATCACCCGCAGCGGCGACGAGGAAATCATCAGCCCGTCGCTCTGTTCGGTCATGGGTTGGGCAGGCGCAGCGGGCGCGGACGGAGCGCTCAGCAGAGGCTCTTCACTCGCAGGATAGAGCAGCGTGCCCTCCAGCAGGCTGCCCATGATCCATTCGTCGATCTGGCGGGCCATGCGCGGGGACAGGTCAAGAAAACGGATGCCGCACTGCCCGGAAAAAGTGGACCACACGACCTCGCCGCGCGCCTCCACCCGCAGTTGGGGATAGCGCAACTCGAAACGCACGCGTATTTGCTGGCGCGGCCGAACCGCTGCCACCGCCTGCACCGCAATGCCGCTGCTCGTGAGATTGCGCACAATGCCGCCATTGGCCTGGTCGAGCGTGACATAGGTCAGGGTGCGCAGCTCGTGACGGTGGCGGGTTCGCGCCTGGCGCGCGGTGGACTGCCCGGCTTGCATGTGCGGCTACCTCACAAAGAATTGCAGGTCGGTATGAATGCGCCAGAGGTCTATTTGAGAAATTCTATTCCGATCTCATCTCACGTCCTCAGTACCTGAGATGGTTCGCTTTCAACGGAGCTGCGGCAGCCGCTTTCTGCGCCGGATCAGGATGACGAGCGCGACCAAAGCTTCGGGGCGGGCGTTTTGCGGCGGGCGAGCGGCCGACAAACGCTCTTACCAAAGGGCATGGCCGAGAGGTCATGTCTAGGTAATTGCAACTAAGGCGAAAGCCCATTAATTTAAAGATGAAGCCGACGCCCTTGGCTAGCGCCGCAGGTGTGGTCGTGGCGGCATTGATCCATGCTCGCTGCGGAAAGGCACAATTCACCAGACGGCGTAGGCTAAGTGATTAATTGACAGGGATTTGCTCCGGTCGCCACACTCGCTTGCAGTGATCCGCCCGGGGCTGGGAATGGCCACCTCTACCACGAACCCGAGCTTGACGAAGAACAGTCCGTTCAGCGGCGTAAGTGTGCCCGCGTGGCCGCGGGAAGCAGGGAGCGACCCCGGCGTTCCCACCGATCCCTCGCAAGATTCGGCGGGACAAGACTCGGCCGAGCAGAAGCCTACGCGTCTGGACGCGCTTCAGGCCCTGCTGGCGTTCGCCTCCTTGCATGAGCAGGTGCGGAAACGCAAGGCCCTGGCCGCCCGCAGCCACGGATTCGACAACCTCAAGCCCGGCGTGGAGTTCGACCCGAGCGAGCGGTTTGTTCTGGACGACGTGCTGCAACTGGTGGCGGAGCGGGCGGTGACGATCACCGGCGCCGACGGCTTGGCCATAGCGCTGGCCGAGAACGACGAGATCGTATTGCGCGCGGCTGCAGGCATGGTGCGTCCTGACCGGGGCGCTCGCATTGATCGGGATTCGGCGTTTTCCGGCGCCTGCTTCCGCCTGGCGCAGGTGGTGAACTGCGACGACACCGAAATCGATGCGCGCGTGAACCTGCAAGCCTGCCGGCGTCTGGGAGCGCGGTCCATGGTCGCGGTGCCGCTGTGCGGGCGGCGGCGCGTGATCGGTGTGCTGGAGGCGTTTTCGACGTGGCCCTTCGGCTTCAACGACAGCGATGTCCGCAATCTGACGCTGCTCGCCGAACTGGTAGTGGGAGCGCTCCGTCCGGAGGATGAAGATCGCTTTGCGCAGTCGGCGGATGTGGCCGCCAGCCGGCTGGGGGCTCCGGCAACAGCTCCGAAGATTGCGCCCGCGGCCATCGCTTCTACGCCAACAACCTCTGCGCCCGTCGTTTCTGCGACCATCGTCTCTGCGCCCAGCGTTTCTGCGTCAGCCATTTCTGCGTCAACCATTTCTGCGCCGGCAACCTCTGCGCCAGCGGCGATCGCGAAGACGGCGGCTCCCGCCGTCGCCGTGCCTGCGAAGCCGAGTGCAGTGAGCACGGTTACAGCGTCATCCCCAGTTTCGGCGCCATCCGCCTCGATTGCGGCGGCTCCGACGATCGCCGCTGCACCGGGAATTGCAGACCGGGCGACCATTTCAGACAGTGCTCGCGCGATCGTCGAGACGAATGAGCCGGAGCTGGCTGAGGCCGCCGGACCGGCGCTTGCAGCCACGGCTGAAGCCGTCCCTGAGCCGCAGCTGACCTTCGGACAAACCGCACCCGGGAGCGCCCGACGGCTTCCCAGCCTGCAGGTGGTAATCGTCGGCGTCATTGTTGCTGCAGCCTTTGCCGTCGGAGTTTTGTACAAGTGGAAAACCGCGCAACTCGGCGACGTCGCGGCGCCCTCGCAAAAGACGGAACAGGCCGCGCCGCAGTCGCCTGCTGGGGCAACGGAGGTCCCCGCTCTGACGCCAGCGGTGGGCGCAGCCGCGAACTCCGCGGCCAATGGCAATCCGGTCGCAATTCCGAGCCCGGCCGAGCCTTCGACCGCCGCAACCACGCCGCAGGAGCTCGCGAAATTTCCGCGCGTGACCGGAATCCGGCACTGGTCGTCGGCCGACTCCAGCACCGTGGTGCTCGACCTTGAAGATCAGGTGCAGTACGAAGAACACCAGATCGCCAATCCGGACCGTTATTACTACGACCTG
>DATNJE010000243.1:0-6149 GCA_035604095.1 Terriglobales bacterium | reverse complement strand
CCATTTGCCGCGGATCGTCCCGGCATTCGGTTGTGCTTCCTTCCACCCCTCGGGCGGCGGTTCTTTGAAAACCTGCGGCGCCGTCGCCGCAGGCCGCCGGTAATTCGGGCCGACCGCGCAGCCGCCGGCCAGCATCATGATACCCGCCAGCGCAAGAACGACTACGAGGTGAAACCGGCGAGCTGCAGCGACAGGTTGGTTCATAATCCTCTTTCGCAAAAGTTGCCGTCAGCGATCATAGCCTCACACCTCGGAGCCAATGGGCCCGGTTTCTCTGCGCCGTCCCGCGCGGAGCCAATGCTGCAGGCGGTCGAAGTACAGATAGACCACGGGAGTGGTATACAAGGTCAGCACCTGGCTGACGATCAGCCCGCCGATAATGGTGATTCCGAGCGGCCGGCGGAGTTCGGATCCGGTACCGGTGCCAAGCGCCAGCGGCAAAGCCCCCAGCCCAGCGGCCATCGTCGTCATCAGAATCGGGCGGAAGCGCAACAGGCAGGCTTCAAAGATGGAATCGCGCGAGCTTTTGCCTTCGTTGCGCTCGGCGGCCAGCGCGAAGTCAACCATCATGATGGCGTTCTTCTTCACGATGCCGATCAGCAAGATCAGGCCGATCATCGCAATCACACTGAGATCGGTGCGCGTGATCAGCAGAGCTAACAAGCCGCCGACGCCGGCCGACGGCAGGGTGGAGATAATGGTTATGGGATGGACGAGGCTCTCGTACAGGATCCCGAGCACGATGTAAACCGTCGCCAGCGCGGCGGCGATCAACAGCGACTCATTGCCGAGCGAATCCTGATAGGCCTGCGCGGTTCCGGAGAACGTGGTATGGATGCTCGAGGGCAACCCGACCGTGAGCGCAGCCTTGTGAATTGCGGTAACGGCGTCACCCAGGGCGACGCCCGGCGCCAGATTGAAGGAAACCGTTACCGCCGGAAACAGGCCCTGGTGGCTCACGGCGAGCGGCGCAATCGCCGGGCCGTAGTGGGCAACAGCGCTCAGGGGAACTTCTTGCCCGTTCGGCGCCATCACCCAGGTTTCACGCAGGAACTCTGGGTTTTGCCAGAACTGGGGCGCCGCCTCCATGACCACGTGATACTGGTTCAGCGAGGTGTACATGGTGGAGACCTGGCGCTGCCCGAACGCGTCGTAGAGCGTGTTATCGATCAACTGCGGCGAGATCCCGAAGCGCCCCGCGGTAGCGCGATCGTACTGCACCAGGGACTGCAGCCCGTTGTTCTGCTGATCGCTGCTGACATCGGTAATGATCCCGACATGCCGCAAGGCTTCCAGCATGCGGGGCGCATAATTGGTGAGATCGTCCAGGTTGTCGCCCTGCATGGTGAATTGATAGAGCGCGTTGCTCAAGCGTCCGCCGACGCGTACGTCCTGCAGGGCTTGCAGGTAGAGCGTCGCACCCGGAACCTTTGCGAGTTTAGGCCGCAGGCGCGCGATGATGTAGTCGGCGGTGATTTTGCGCTCACTCAGCGGCTTGAGAGCGATAAACATGCGCCCCGTGTTGGTGGTGGTCCCGCCTCCGCCACCGCCGGTGAAGCCGAGGACCGTGTCGACCGCGGGATCGGCTTTGACGATAGCGATCATCTGCAACAGGAGGTTGTTCATTGCCTGGAACGAAGTGTCCTGGTCGGCCTGGATCGACCCCGCCATGCGGCCATTATCCTGCTGCGGGAAAAAGCCCTTGGGGACACGAATGAACAGAAAGACGTTCAACGCGATGGTCGCCAGCAAGATCACCAGCGTTATCGCGGGGTGGCGCAGCACCCGCGTGAGCGTGCGGCCGTACAGGTTCACCACCCACTGGAAGCCGCGTTCGCTGAGCTCATACAGCTTGCCATGGGATTCGTGCTGCTTCAACAGATGGGCACACATCATGGGGGTCGCGGTGAGCGACACCACCATGGAAATGCCGATCGCCACCGACATGGTGACCGCGAACTCCCGGAACAGGCGGCCCACGATGCCCCCCATCAGCAGCAAGGGAATGAACACCGCGACCAGCGAAATGCTGATGGTCAGGACGGTAAAGGCGATCTCCTTGGAACCTTTCAGCGCCGCCTCGAACGGGGTCGCGCCCTGCTCCAGGTAGCGGGTGATGTTCTCGATCACCACAATGGCATCGTCCACCACGAACCCGGTGGAAATGGTTAGCGCCATCAGCGACAGGTTATCCAGGCTGTAGCCACACAGATACATGGCGCCGAACGTCCCAATCAGCGAGAGGGGAACGGCAATGCTCGGGATCATTGATGTCCGCGCGCTTCTCAGGAAGAAAAAGACCACCAGGATGACCAGGATCACCGCAATGATCAGCGTTCTCTCCACGTCATGCACCGAAGCGCGGATGGTGACCGTTTGGTCCAGCGCCACAGCCACGTTGATCGCCTGCGGGATGGCGGCTTGCAGTTGCGGGACCACGGCGCGGATGCGATCCACCGTGTCAATGATGTTCGCCCCGGGCTGGCGAAAGATGATGATCAGGATTGAAGGTTTGCCGTTGGCATAACCCGCGTTGCGCACGTCCTCGACGGAGTCTATGGCCTGGCCGACATCGGAAATGTGGACCGCCGATCCGTTATGGTAGGCCACGACCAGGGGCTGGTAGTCGATCGCCTTCAGCAGTTGATCGTTGGCCCCCACCTGCCACATGCGATGGCCATCGGAGAAGTTTCCCTTGGGCATGTTGGCATTGGTGCTGCTCAACATGGTGCGCACTTGCTCCAGGCTGATGCCGTACTTGTTGAGAACGGTCGGGTTCAGCTCGATGCGCACGCCGGGCAACGAACTGCCGCCGACCACCACCTGGCCGACACCATTCACCTGCGCCAGCTTTTGCGCCATGATGGTCGAGGCGGCGTCATACATCTGCCCCTTGCCGAGCGTGTCCGAGGTCAGATCCAGGATCATGATGGGAGAATCGGCGGGATTCACTTTGCGGTAGGTGGGATTATTCGGCAGGTTGGCGGGGAGATAGCCGCGCGCCGCATTGATGGCCGCCTGCACGTCGCGGGCTGCAGCATTGATATCGCGGTTCAGATCGAATTGCAGCGTGATCGAGCTCGCCCCCAGAGTGCTGGACGAGGTCATTTCCGTCACCGCCGCGATGCGCCCGAACTGTCGTTCCAGCGGGGTGGCCACCGACGAGGCCATCGTCTCCGGGCTGGCACCCGGCAACTGCGCACTCACGGAAATGGTAGGGAAGTCCACCTGCGGCAGCGGCGATACCGGAAGCAAGCGGAAAGCCACCGCTCCCGCCAAGGCAATGGCGATCATCAGCAGCGTGGTCGCTACCGGCCGGCGGATAAATGGTTCACAAACGTTCATGACTACTTCACCGGCACCAGCTCCGTACCCGGCTCTTCACTGCCGCGCCTGGAGAAGCGCCGGGCCAGCCGGTCGAACCAGAGATAGATCACCGGCGTGGTATAGAGCGTCAGCAACTGGCTGACCAGCAGGCCACCCACAATGGTGATGCCCAGCGGCCGCCGCAGTTCCGATCCGGTCCCGCTGCCCAGGGCCAGCGGCAGGCCGCCCAGCAGGGCCGCCATGGTGGTCATCATGATGGGGCGAAAGCGCAGCAGGCAGGCTTGATAAATGGCATCGAGCGGGGTTTTGCCTTCTTTGCGCTCCGCTTCCAGCGCGAAGTCGATCATCATGATGGCGTTCTTCTTCACGATGCCGATCAGCAGCACGATGCCGATCAAGGCAATGACGCTGAAATCGATGCGGCAGATCAGCAGCGCCAGCAGCGCCCCCACGCCCGCCGAGGGCAGCGTCGAAAGAATGGTGATGGGATGGATGTAGCTTTCGTACAAGACCCCCAGCACGATGTAGACCGTCACCACCGCAGCCAGGATCAACAGCGGCTCATTCGCCAGGGACGTCTGGAAGACCTCCGCCGAGCCCTGGAATCCGCTCTGAATGCTGGCCGGCATCCCGATCTCCTGCTTGACCCGGTTCACGGCTTCTACGGCATCGCCCAGCGAGGCGCCGGGATCCAGGTTGAAAGACAGCGTGACCACAGGGAACTGGCCCTGGTGATTGACCGTGACCGGAGCGGTGGTGGCCTCCCAATGGGTGAACGCGCTCAAGGGCACCTGACTGCCACTGGAGAAGACCTGCGACGACGCGATCGGACCCCCAGTCAAAGACCCCGCCGAGGCGGCCGCGAAGGTGCTGGACGAAGTGGAAGCATTGGCCGAGGGTGAGCTCGAAGGTCCAAAGGTCTGCGAGGTAGCCGTCCCCCCCGCCACTAATCCGCTGGAAGCGGTGTTGCTCGCCGCTCCGGAGCGGATGTAGAGGTCACGCAGATCGGCGGGATTCCTGTCAAAGGTGGGTTTTACCTCCAGCACCACGTGGTATTGGTTCAACTGCGTAAACATGGTGGAGATCTGGCGCTGCCCGTAGGAATCGTAGAGCGTCTGGTCGATGGTCGCCGGGGTGATGCCCAGGCGCGAGGCGGTGTCGCGATCGAACACCAGCTTGGCCCGCAGCCCCAGCGCCTGCTGATCGCTGGTGACGTCACGCAACTCGGGCAACTGTTGCAGTTTGGCGAGCATTTGCGGGGCGAACGCATTCAGCTCGTCGGCACTGGGATCCTCCAGCGTGTATTGGAACTGGGTGCGGCTCACGCGATCTTCGACTGTGATGTCCTGCACCGGCTGCATGAACAGGGTGATGCCCGAGACTTTGGCCAGTTGCGGCTGCAAACGGCGGATGACGTCGCTGGCGCTCATCTCGCGCTCATCCAGGGGTTTGAGGTTGATCAGGATGCGGCCGCTGTTCAGGGTGGTGTTGGTGCCGTCGATCCCGATGAAGGAGGACAGGCTCCCGACGGCGGGATCTTTCAGAATGACGTCCGCCAGCTTCTGCTGGGATGCGGACATTTCCGGGAACGAGACCGTCTGCGCGGCTTCCGAGATTCCCTGGATCACCCCGGTGTCCTGGATGGGGAAAAATCCCTTGGGAACCACGAAATAGAGAAAGATGGTCAAGACGAAGGTGGCAGCGGCGATCAGCAGGGTGGTGGTCTGGAATCGCAGCACCGTTTGCAGGGTCCTGCCATAGAAGGCGATGACCTTATCGAATGCCCGCTCCGAGGCCCGGTAAAAGCGCCCCTGTTTTTCCGCGGGAGTGTGCTGCAACAGCCGCGCGCACATCATCGGCGTCAGCGTCAGCGACACCACCGCCGAGACCAGGATGGTGACCGCCAGGGTCACGGCAAATTCGCGGAAGAGCCGGCCGACGATGTCTCCCATGAACAGCAGCGGGATCAGCACCGCAATGAGAGAGATGGTCAGCGAGATGATGGTGAAGCCGATCTGCTCGGCGCCTTTCAGCGCTGCCCGCAGCGGGGGCTCGCCTTCTTCGATGAAACGGGCGATGTTCTCGATCATGACGATGGCGTCATCGACCACGAAGCCGGTCGAGATGGTCAGCGCCATCAGGGTCAGATTGTTCAGGATGTAGCCGAGCACGTACATCACGCCGAAGGTGCCGACCAGCGACAGCGGAACCGCCACGCTCGGAATCACGGTCGCGGCCACATTGCGCAGGAACAGGAAGATCACCATCACCACCAGCGCCACGGTCAGCATCAAGGAGAATTCGACGTCTCTCACCGACGCCCGGATGGTGGTGGTGCGGTCGGTCAGGATCTTGACCTGGATCGAATTGGGCAGCGCGGTGGTGAGCTGCGGCAGCAGCTTGGTGATGCGATCGACCACCGCGATGATGTTGGCGCCAGGCTGCCGCTGGATGTTCATGATGACCGCGGGCGTATCGTTCATCCAGGCGGCCTGGCGGACGTTCTCCGCATCGTCCACCACCGTCGCCACATCCGACAGCTTGATCGGGGCGCCGTTCTTGTATGCGACCACCAACGGAGCGTACTCGGCGCTCGACAGCAACTGGTCGTTGGCGCCGATCTGGTAATTCTGGTTCTTACCATCAAAGTTGCCCTTCGCCAGATTGACATTGCTGGCGACGATGGCGCTGCGGAGATCCTCCAGGTTCAATCCGTAAGACGCCAGTTGGGTGGGATTCGCCTGGATGCGCACCGCCGGCTTCTGTCCGCCGCTGATGCTGACCAGGCCTACCCCGGGCAACTGCGAGATTTTAGGCGCCAG
>DATNJE010000242.1:0-8697 GCA_035604095.1 Terriglobales bacterium | reverse complement strand
GCCTGCAATAACGGGGCCGCTGCAGGTACCGATCCCGCTGCCGCCGTTACCGCGTGTGCTGAGAATGGCGGAGTCTGGTTCCCGGATATGCGCAAGGATGAACCCAGTACCAGGTTTGCCATCATGGTCAAGTTTTAGTTTGAGCGAAAAAGAGGACCAAAATTTCAACGCGCTCCGATTTGGATGTGGGGCGCAGTGACGGAGGCCGAGAATGAAGACGGATATGCATGTACTCTTGCAGAGCTTGCTCGAAAGAGCGAGGAAACGCGGTTGCTCCGACGATGACATCCTCCGGGTTGCCACCGCCCAGGGAGACAACCTGCTCGACAAGTTTGCCGATGTCATGGTCGCGGCGGCCAGCCGGCGGAGAGATGTCTTCCCAGTTGCGGTGAACTACGATCTCCCGGTGGAAGAAGCGATCCAGGCCGGAGATTACCAGGCGGTGCACGCGGGCATCGCGAGCAGGAACTTTCCGTCCACCAAGAAGGGCCAGGCTGAGGTGGAAATCGTTCTGGTTCGCTTTGACCGGCGCATGGCATCGGAGGACGTGGTCCGCGAGCTCGACGAGGAAGGCTTGCGTGCGGCTGAATTGCACGAGTTTCTGGCCTTTGGCGCAAAGTATCCGGAGGTGCAGCGGAAATTCTCCGTGGTCGGCCTGGGTTCGGTGTGGCGGGACCGGAAGAGCTACCGCAATGTCCCGTGCCTGTATACCGCCTCGGAAGGACGTTACCTCGATCTGCGTTGGTGGGACGACGCGTGGTACTCGTATAGCCGCTTTGCCGCGGTTTGCAAATAAGAGCTTTCTTCCTGGCTTATGCGAGCAGGTCGCTGGCCTACCATCATGGCCACCGCAGTGGCCAGGTTACAAAACGGCGTATTCGCATTCGGCCCGGCGAAGCTCTGGCCGTTGTTGCCCATCGAGGAAGCAAAAGCAAGAATGATCTCCGTCAGTCTGTGTGCCCCTGTATTGGTCGTGAAACCGGCCAGTCCTGCCTTGGTAGCGACTGAAATTCCACCGCGCGCCGGGAACTGAGCGGCTTCGATTGCGGCGGGGATTCCGGATTTTGCGGCAAGAAAGTTTGCCGAAAAAAATCATGGCGCTCGCGAGTACACTTTCTTGAGAGAAAGCCATGCCGCCACGCAGCCGGGAAGCAAAGAAATCCGCCAACGCCTCGCCGGGACAAGCCGCCGAGCCCAGCACGCTACGCCAGGCAGTCGAGCGGTTGTGGCCGGAGCTGGAGTGGATCGAGGACCGCAGCCTGCGCGCGAAAGTGGCCGCCACCTGGGTGCGAGCCTTCGAACTGAGCCCGCTCGCGCCCGACGATCTCAACCGCATCCCGTTCACGCTGCTCATACCCAACTGCCCGGCGACGTTCATGGAGCACAAGCGGTGTGTGGTGCACATCGCGCGCCGGTCGGCGGAATCGATGCGGGACTTCCTGGGACGAGGCCTCGCCATCGATCTCGATACCGTGATCGCCGGCGCCATCCTGGCCGATGTTGGCAAGCTGCTGGAGTATGAACTGGTGGACGGCAAAGCGCGCCAGAGCCAGCGCGGCGAGTTCCTGCGCCATCCCTTCACCGGAGCGGCGCTGGCGATCGAGTGCGGCGTACCCGATGCGGTTTGCCACATCATCGCGGCGCACGCCGCCGAAGGCGACCTGGTCAAGCGCACGACGGAAGCCATCATCGTGCATCACGCCGACTTCATGAGCTATCTGCCGTTCAGAAAGTAAAATGAGCACCATCACCGCTGCCATGGCCCAGTGGGCCGCCAATCTGACCTTCGACCGCCTCTCCTCCGATGCCGTCTATCAGGCCAAGCGCTTCCTGCTCGACTCGCTGGGCTGCGCCCTGGGAGGATTCCAGCAGCATGACGTAAAGATCGCGCTGGCCGTGCTCGATGAAACCGCCGGCCGCGGCCCCGCTACCGTGATCGGCACCGGGAAGCGAATCGATCCCGTCTCCGCCTCCCTGGCCAACGCGCTGATGATCCGCTGCATGGACTACAACGACATTTACTGGAAGCAGGACCCATCGCATCCTTCCGACATCTTTCCCGCGGCGCTGGCATGCGGTGAGCGCGCCAACGCCGACGGGCGCGAGTTGATCGTAGGGCTGGTGCTGGGCCACGAGTTCGAGTGCCGCTTCTGTGAGGCCGCGTTCCCCGGCATTCGCGAGCGGGGCTGGCATCACGCCACGCTGACCGCTTTCGTGTCGCCGATTGTCTCCGGGCGCATGCTGCACCTCTCCTGGGAGCAGATCCAGCACGCCATCGGCATCTCCGCCAGCCGCCACGCCACACTCGGCGCCGTCACCGCCGGCAAACTCACCATGATGAAGAACACCGTGGACCCTATGGCGACCCAGAGCGGCGTGCTCGCGGCGCTGCTCGCCGAAAAGGGCTACACCGGTCCTGAGCACGTGGTGGACGGCAAGGAGGGCCTCACGCACTGCTTCGGCCCGGAATGGAAGCTGAATGTGCTGACCGACGGGCTGGGCGAATCCTGGCGCATCACCCAGTGCGGCATGAAAGCCTTCCCCACCGAGGCGCTGACGCACACGCCCATCTCCGCCGTGCTCGACCTGATGAAGGAAAACGAGCTGCGCGCGGAGAAAGTCGAGAAGGTCCACATACGCTCGCTCGCCCGCGCCGCCGACATTCTCTCCGACCCGTCGAAGTATGACCCGCGCAGCAAGGAAACCGCCGACCACTCGCTGCCCTACGTGATCGCTGCCGCCCTCGTCGATCACCAGGTCACGCCTGCGCAGTTCACCATGGAAAAGATCATGGACGAGAAGATCCGGGCGCAGTTGCGGAAGGTCGAGGTGGTCGGCGATCCCGAGATCGAGAAAGTTTTCCCCGCGCTTCAGCGGGTGATCGTGACCATTCGCACCACCGAGGGGCGCGAGTTCACCAAGCAACTGGATTATCCTAAGGGCGACCCGCGGAATCCGCTCAGCGACCGCGAGATCGAGGAGAAATTCGATGCGCTGGCCGCGCCGGTGATGTCCCGCACCGCGCGCAAGCGAGTGAAAGAAGCGGTGTGGAAGCTGGAAGAGCTGGGTTCGGTGAGTGAGCTGATGAAGCTAACGAAAGCAAAAGGAGGGACACCACGGTCAATAACCGCGGCTGTCTGACCCCTGCGGAACAGCATGGATCCTGTGCACACCAATGCGAAATGGTACACGGCGGAACTGGTGGAAGAGATCGTGACGGATGGCCTTTCGGGAAACACTGTGTACATACACGGTGTACTGGTGCAGGCCGATTCGGCCGAAGCCGCGTATGAGAAAGCATGTCGATGGGCAGAGGAGAACATCAATGAGGCAACCCGGACAGCAGGAGGAACACCAGTGCATCATGTGTTCCGCGGTTTTCGAGATCTTTATTACTGTGCGGATGAGATACAAGACGGGACCGTCGTGAGTTGCGAAGGGCCGCGTCCGGATGTATCTGACGACGAACTCAATAGAACGGTCAAGCCAAAGTGGGCGCTTGATGCGTTGGTTCCTCATAAGCAGAACTGGCCTGTTTAGTAACAAGAATAACAACAGCGTTGCATATGCCACAGACCATGATAGAAAAACTCGCGCAGGGCCACCTCGCCGAAGGACCCAACCGTCCGCTGCGCGCGGGCGACTTCGTCTCCATCCGCCCCACGCATGTCATGACCCACGACAACACCCCGGCGGTCATGAAGAAATTCCAGACCATTGGGGCCAAGCGTGTCCGCGACCCCCGGCAACTGGTCTTCGCCCTCGACCACGACATCCAGAACCTCTCCGAGGACAACCAGAAGAAGTACCGCGCGATCGCAGCCTTCGCCCGCGAGCACGGCGTGGACTTCTATCCTGCCGGCTCCGGCATCGGGCACCAGATCATGGTGGAGCGCGGATACGTCCTGCCCGGCAGCTTCGTCGTCGCGTCCGACTCGCACTCCAATATGTATGGCGCCCTCGGCGCGGTGGGCACGCCGGTGGTCCGCACCGATGCCGCCGCCATCTGGGCTACGGGCGAATTCTGGTGGCAGATCCCGCGAACAGTTCAAGTAATACTTGAAGGCAGGCTGCCGCCGGGCGCGAGCGGCAAGGACGTGATCATCGCCCTCTGCGGGCTCTACAACCAGGAAGAGGTGCTGAACGCGGCCGTCGAGTTCACCGGGCCGGGCGTGGCGTCGCTCTCGGTGGAAGCGCGCCTGACCATCTCCAACATGACCACCGAGTGGGGCACGCTGGTGGGCTGGTTCCCTGCTGACGCTGCCACCTTCGCATGGCTGCGCGCACGGCGGACGCAATTGGGCGCGGATGGCGAAAAGCGCCTGCTCGAAAGCGAATTGGCACGCCTCGAAAAAGCTCCGCCGTCACCCGATCCCGATGCTGCCTATGCCGCGCGCATCGTGATGGACCTGAGCGCGGTCACGCCGCATATCTCCGGGCCGGACACGGTGCAGGTCATGTCCTCGCTCGCGGACGCGCAGAAGAGGCACATCAAGATCGACAAGGCCTACCTGGTCTCGTGCGTGAACTCGCGCATCGAGGACCTGGAGGCCGCGGCGACGGTGCTCCGGGGCAGGAAGGTCGCATCCACGGTGAAGTTCTATCTTGCGCCGGCCAGCCGCTGGGTGCAGGACGAGGCCGAGCGCCGCGGAATCTGGCAGACCATCCTCGACTCCGGCGCCATCCCGCTGCCGGCGGGCTGCGGTCCGTGCATCGGCCTGGGAACGGGGCTGCTCGAGCCCGGCGAGGTCGGCATTTCCGCCACCAACCGCAATTTCAAAGGACGAATGGGCTCGCGCGAAGCGCAATGCTATTTGGCCAGCCCCGCCGTGGTCGCCGCGTCGGCGGTCGCAGGCTACATTTGCGGACCGGAGACCAAGCAGTACCGGAAATTGAAACGCCAGTACACCGAGTTCGATGGCGGCAAGCCTAGCGCCGAGACGGTCAGCATCCTTCCCGGCTTCCCCGCGCGCGTCCGCGGACGGCTGGTGTTCGTCTCCAGGGACAACCTCAACACCGACGCCGTCTATCCCGGCACTTACACCTATCGCGAGGACATGACGCCCGAGATGATGGCGCGCGTGGTAATGGAGAACTACGATCCTCAGTTCGCCGTCAACGTGCTCCCGGGTGATGTACTGGTGGGCGGCTTCAACTTCGGCACCGGATCCAGCCGCGAGCAGGCGGTGACGGCGCTCAAGGCCAAGGGCATTCCGCTGGTGATTGCTGGCAGCTTTTCGCAAACCTACCTGCGCAATGCGTTCAACAACGGCTTTCTGTGCATCGAGGTGCCGGAACTGGTGAAGCGCCTGCGCGAGCGGCTCGGGGCCGCAGAGAAGACCATCATTCCTGGAGATGAGATCGATATCGACTTCACCGCCAGCACCGTCACATGGCGTGGTGACGTGTTCCACTTTCCCGCCCTGGGCAGCGTGCCACAATCATTGGTCATCGCGGGCGGAGTGGAGAGGCTGGTGGCCAGGAGGCTGGGACATTTGTGATTGGTGATTTGTGATTTGTGATTGATGGATCGGGAGATCGGGTCATCGGGTCATTGAAACTCCCGCTCACAAATCGCAAATCAGAAATCACAAGTCCCGGAGTCTCCGCCTTCATGCCCAAACCGACTGTTGTCTCCATGCCCGGCGACGGAATCGGCAATCAGGTTCTGCCCGAGGCCATACGCGTGCTCAATGCCGTCGGCTTCGAGGCCAGCTACATTCACGGCGACATTGGCTGGGAGTTCTGGAAGAGCGAAGGCAATGCCCTGCCCGACCGCACCGTCGAACTGCTGGCGCGCCACAAGCTGGGCCTTTTCGGCGCCATCACCTCCAAGCCGAAGCAAGCTGCCGACGCCGAACTGAGCCCGGCGCTGCGCGGCAAGGGCTTCACCTACTACAGCCCGATCGTCACCATGCGCCAGCGCTTCAATCTCGATATCTGTGTGCGGCCATGCATCGGGTTTCCTGGCAATCCGCTGAACTTTATCCGCAAGAAGCCCGGCGGTGGCTTCGAAGAGCCGCAGGTCAACGTGGTGGTCTTCCGGCAGAATACGGAAGGACTTTACTGCGGCGTCGAGTGGACCAATCCTCCGCAACCGGTGCGCGGCGCGCTGGCCACGCACGCCAAGTTCAAGCCGTTCGCGCAGGTGAAAGGTGAGGACCTCGCCATCTCCGTCCGCATCATCACGCGCCCGGCAGCTGAGCGCATCTGCCGCGCCGCCTTCCAGTGGGCGCGCGAGTACGGCTACAACAACGTGACCATCTGCGAAAAGCCGAACGTGCTGCGCGAAACTTCCGGCATGATGGAGGACGTCGCCAAGCAGATCGCGAAGGAGTTCGCGGAGATCCCGCTGTGGTCCACCAACATCGACGCGCAGGCCATGTGGCTGACCAAGAATCCGGAAGACTACGGCGTGATCATTGCCTCGAACCTTTTCGGCGACGTCATCTCCGACGCCTTTGCCGGCCTTATCGGCGGCCTGGGCTTTGCCGCTTCGGGTAACATCGGCGATGAGGTTGCGGTCTTCGAGCCCACGCACGGCTCCGCACCGAAATATGCCGAGCTTGATCCGCCCATCGTCAACCCTATCGCCATGATTCTCTCGGCGGCCATGCTGCTCGATCACATTGGCGAGAAGGCAAAGGCGGATCGTGTGCGCGCGGCCATCGCCGCCGTCGTCAGCGAAGGCAAGGTGCGGACGTACGATACGATGCGCATCGCAGGCGGACCCAAGGCAATCGCCCAGGGCGCCGCCAGCACTACGCAGATGACGGAGGCGATTTTGGCGAAGCTGGGAGCTAGCTTTTAGCCTTTAGCTCTTAGCTTTTAGCTCGGCCGTGAGACTTTGGCAAGTCGACGCTGCAAATCAGCCAGCCGCGTAGCGGCGGATGAGATTAGCCCGGCGCTTCAGCGCCGGGTATGCTGAGCAAGATGGCGTAAGTCCTGTAGGGACGACTGAAACGGTGGCGAGCACTACGAACCTCAAGACGAGCTTTGAAGCCGGGCGCAGTGGACCGGATGTCCGCTCGGACCTGCGGGTTGTCTTCGAGCCGCGCCAGACCAGCGGCATCGAGATCGAACTTCAGTCGCGCGTCGCTCCCTACTATGGGGATAGCATCCGCGCGCAGGTGCAAGGTGTGCTGGCGGAACTCGGCATCGATCACGCCCGCATCGCCATTCAGGATGAAGGCGCGCTGCCCTTTGTGATCTCCGCCCGCATCGAGGCGGCGGTCCGCCGCGCTGGGCTGGGACAAGGCCGCCGCGCGCTACCGGAATCCGTGCCGCTGCCGCCGCCTTCGGCTCGCGATCGGCTGCGGCGCTCGCGCCTCTACCTTCCCGGCAGCGAGCCGAAATATTTCATCAACGCCGGACTGCACGCACCCGATGCCATCATCCTCGACCTGGAAGACGCGGTCCACCCCGCGGAGAAGGACGCGGCCCGCATTCTTGTGCGCAACGCCCTGCGCGCGGTGGACTTCGGCGCCGCCGAGCGCATGGTCCGCATCAACCAGCTCCCGCTCGGCTACGAGGATTTGGAAGAAGTCGTCCCCGAAGCGCCCGACCTGGTGCTTGTCCCCAAGGTCGAGGATGCGGAACAAATCCTGGCGGTAGAGGAACGAGTCAAAGAGATCGCGGCACGCTGCCAGATCGACCGGCCGATCTGGCTGATGGCCATCCTGGAATCGGCGCTGGGGATCGAGAACGCGCTTGCCATCGCCAGCGCCAGCGAGCGCATGGTTGCCATGAGCATTGGCCTGGAGGATTACACCGCCGACCTCGGCGTGGTGAAGACCGCGGAGGGCCGTGAGTCGATCTACGCGCGCACGCGCCTGGTGAACGCTGCGCACGCCGCGCGCATACAGGCGAGCGACTCGGTGTACAGCGACGTGGGCGACATGGAGGGTCTCGGCCGCTGGGCCGAATCGGCCCGCGCCCTGGGATTCGAGGGCATGGGCTGCTTGCATCCGCTGCAAATCCCGGTGATCCACCAGGCGTTCGCGCCCGCCCAGGCCGAAATCGAGAAAGCGCTGAAGATTGTGGCGGCGTTCGAGGAAGCGCAGCAGCGCGGACTGGGCGTGGTCTCGCTGGGTTCGAAGATGATCGACCCGCCGGTAGTTCAACGTGCGCTGAAGCTGGTGGAACGCGCGCGGCGGATGGGATTGCTGCGCGAGGCTCGCACAGCCCAGAGTCTGGACACGACGTAAAAAGGCGCGGGCGGGACGCCCTCGCGACAGCCGGCGAGACGCCGGCGCTACTTTGCGGAGCGCATGAACAATACTCTCGAACTCGTCACCAACGCCGCCGGGCGTGTGGTTCCCGCCGAGGTGAACGGCCGGAAGCAGGTCGCTTTCCCTGGCGTTGGCAAGCACCACCCGCAGGGGCCGAAGGCCGCGCCGCCGATCCACTCAGCGGGAGACTATCCCGCCAACGGCGACAAGCGCGTGCCCGATCTCGAGACCGCATTGCGCAAGTGCGGCCTGCGCGACGGCATGACCATCTCCAACCACCATCACCTGCGCGATGGCGACGCGGTCGCGCTCATGGCGCTCCAGACTGCGGCGCGCATGGGCGTCCGCGACCTGATGTGGTTCCCCAGCGCGTCGTTTCCGGCGCAGGCCAGCGTGATCGAGCTGATGGAAGCCGGAGTGGTCCACCACATCGAGGGCTCGATGAACGGGCCGCTGGGCGACTACT
>DATNJE010000241.1:0-2798 GCA_035604095.1 Terriglobales bacterium | reverse complement strand
GGTAGTCGCTTATTTGATCTCGGGGTTCGTGGCGGATGCTATCGGGCGCAGAATGTTCTTGTTCCTGACGTACGCCGGCGCTCTGGTAATGACGCCGGTTACTTATCTGTGGACTCATTCCGTCGAGCGCATGATGTTTGTGGCCTGTATCAACGGCTTCTTCACCCTGGGCTGCGCCTACTCCTGGATGGCCATTTACCCGGTAGAACTGTTTTCGAGTTCCGTGCGTTCCACCGCCTCGGCGTTCGTGTTCAACGCCACCCGCCTGATCGCGTGGGTGTTCCCCATCATCGCGGGAACCATCATCCAGCGCTTCGGCGGCATCCCTCGGGCAGCTATGACTCTCGGGCTGATCTATATTCTGGGATTGTTCGTCCCCTGGTTCGTCCCGGAAACCACGGGCAAACCACTGCCGGATTGAGTCTATTTCGCCGCTCTTTTTCCCAAGGGGTGGGCGGCATCCAAGTCCAGGTTCAGTTACAGGACGTTGACCCTGGGCTCGCCGAGGAAGCCGAGCTGCCTGCCTTCCGTGTGCTTGGCGAGCAGGCGACGCAGTTCGTCCTGGCTGATGCCCCGCTCGCGGGCCACACGCGGGACCTGGAAGTCTGCCGCCGCTGGAGAGATGTCCGGATCGAGACCCGAGGCGGAAGTGGTGACCAGGTCGATGGGCACTGGCGTTCCCGGGTTCTCCGCCTGCAAAGACGCAACGTCCTGCTTCACGCGATCAATCAGTTTCTGGTTGGTAGGGCCAAAATTGGAACCGCCGGAGTTCGTGGCATCATAGCCGTTATTGCCGGCAGCGGACAGGCGCGGGTGGAAGTATCCCGCTCCCGTGAACGCCTGGCCGATGATGCGCGAGCCGACCACCTTTCCGTTGCGCTCGATGAGCTGGCCGTTGGCTTTGTGCGGGAACAACACCTTCGCCAGTCCGGTCACGACCAGGGGATAGATGATCCCCAGCAGAACCGTGGTCACGATGGTCATCAATACGGCAGTAACAAGATTCTTTTTCATTGCCGACTCCACTTACGCCAGCCCGACGCGCGTGATCAGCACGTCGATCATCTTGATCCCGATGAAGGGCACGATGATGCCGCCCACGCCGTAAATCCAGAGATTGCGCCGCAGCAGCGCCGCCGCTCCCATGGGGCGGTACTTCACGCCGCGCAGCGCCAGCGGGATGAGGGCGATGATGATGAGCGCATTGAAGATCACCGCCGAGAGGATCGCCGACGCCGGCGTCTGCAAGTGCATGACGTTGAGCGCGTTCAGCACCGGGAAGGTGCCCGCAAACATGGCGGGAATGATGGCGAAATACTTGGCCACGTCGTTGGCGATGGAGAACGTGGTCAGCGAGCCGCGGGTCATCAGCAGTTGCTTGCCGATCTCCACCACCTCGATCAGCTTGGTGGGGTTGGAATCCAGGTCCACCATGTTGCCGGCTTCCTTGGCGGCCTGGGTGCCGGT
The DNA here is from genome assembly GCA_035604095.1 of Terriglobales bacterium. Classification (GTDB taxonomy): domain Bacteria; phylum Acidobacteriota; class Terriglobia; order Terriglobales; family Acidobacteriaceae; genus JAHFUA01. The sequence goes on along the minus strand of DATNJE010000241.1, from coordinate 1,331 downwards.
GTTCATGGCCACGCCGACGTCGGCCTGAGCCAGGGCGGGAGCGTCGTTGGTGCCGTCACCGGTCATCGCCACCAGCTTGCCGGCGGCCTGCTCGCGCTTGATCAGGTCCATCTTCTCTTTGGGAGTGGCCTGGGCCAGAAAGTCATCCACGCCGGCTTCGCGCGCGATGGCGGCGGCCGTCAGAGGATTGTCGCCGGTGATCATCACGGTGCGGATTCCCATGGCGCGAAGCTGATCGAAGCGCTCGCGCATGCCGCCCTTGACGATGTCCTTGAGCTCGATCACTCCCAGCGCCCCACGGCGCTTCTCCGCTACCACCAGCGGAGTGCTGCCGCTGCTGGCGATGCGGTCGACCGTCGCCTGCATCTCCTTGTGCAGCTCGCCTCCGTTCTGGCGGATGTAATTGGCGATGGCATCGGCGGCGCCTTTGCGGATCTCGAAGCCGTTCAAGTTCACGCCTGACATGCGGGTCTGAGCCGTGAACGGTACGAACACCGCCTGGTGCGACGCGAGGTCGCGGCCGCGAATGCCGTATTTCTCCTTGGCCAGCACGACGATCGAGCGACCCTCGGGGGTTTCATCCGCCAGCGAAGAAAGCTGGGCCGCATCGGCCAGTTCCATTTCCGTCACCCCCGGCGCGGGAATGAATTGCGAGGCCTGGCGGTTGCCCAGCGTGATGGTGCCGGTCTTGTCCAGGAGCAAGGTGTTGACGTCGCCGGCCGCTTCCACGGCGCGGCCAGACATGGCCAGGACGTTGTGTTGAATGAGGCGGTCCATTCCGGCGATGCCGATGGCGGAGAGCAGTCCGCCGATGGTGGTCGGGATCAGGCACACCAGCAACGACACCAGCACAAACACGGTCTGCGGGGAGCCGGAGTAGATGGCGAATGGCTGCAGGGTCACCACCGCCAGCAGGAAGATGATGGTCAGGCCGGCCAGCAGGATGTTGAGCGCAATCTCATTCGGCGTCTTCTGCCGCTCCGCGCCTTCCACCAGCGCGATCATGCGGTCGAGGAAGGTCTCCCCGGGATTGGAGGTGATCTTGACTTTGATCTGGTCGGACAGAACGCGAGTGCCACCGGTCACGGCGGAGCGGTCACCACCGGCTTCGCGGATCACGGGGGCGGACTCGCCGGTGATCGCCGATTCGTCCACCGACGCGACGCCTTCAGTGATTTCGCCGTCCGAGGGAATGAAGTCGCCGGCAGAAACGACCACCAGGTCGCCCGCCCGCAGTTTCGAGCTGGGCACCTGTTCGACCTTGCCACCTTCGACGATCTTGTGGGCGATGGTCTCGGCGCGGGCCTTGCGCAGCGTGTCCGCCTGGGCCT
>DATNJE010000240.1:0-3361 GCA_035604095.1 Terriglobales bacterium | reverse complement strand
CGCCTTCAGCCAATTCGACGAGATCGCCTTCTACACCTTCGGCAACTCGGTGAAAAAGGAGCTGGACTTCAGCGCCGTGACCGAGCGCTACGCCAACTCGATCAAATTCCTGAAGAAGGAAGGCCAAAAGGGCGGGGCGCCGGTACCGGGTGGCCCCCTGGGCCAGTCGGGTCCCAGCATCAACGGCAAGCCGGTGGATCCCAATGTGTCCCACGGCGGCGTTTACGTGAACCAACGTGAAGCGCATGTGCTCAACGACGCCATCCTGGCCGCCGCCCAGGATCTCGCCACCCGCCCCAGAGACCGGCGCAAGCTGATTTTCGTGATCAGCGACGGCAAGGAAACCGGCAGCCATGCCAACTATGCCCAGGTGTTGAAGGTGCTGCTTTCCAATGCCATCAGCGTGTACGGGGTGGCGGTGGGAGACTCGGCGATGCCCCTCGTACGCGAGCTGGAGAAGGTCAACGCCCCCTTCAGCGGTTACGGCGACCTGCTGCCTCGGTACACGAAATACACCGGCGGAGATGTGTTCCCCGAGTTCGACCGGAACGCCATCGAAAACGCCTACGCCCACGTCACCGAGCAGGCGCGCAACCAGTACACGCTGGGCTACAACGCCAAGGCCGGCCCGAGCAATACTTACCGCACCATCGAAGTCGTCGTGCACCGTCCCAACCTGAAGGTGCACGCCAAGGACGGCTACTACCCTCTGCCTATCGCGCCTTCGCTGTGACCGCCGGACATGTACTGATGGCCCTCGCGCCCAAGGTGCAGTTACCGTGGTGCCAATGCCCAGTTACTGGCTTGTGATATAAACAGCGCGGAAGCTATTTCCACACCTCGCGTCCGGAATCTCCCCGCCCTGGACGCGCTGTGTTCCGCGGTCGGCGGGACGACGGGGTCCCCGGCAAACCGCTCTTGTTTGCTGGGGTGATAGAGGACGGCGCTCTTGAGCTTCATCAATTTCGCGGCCCGCGAGATCAACTGCAAGATCGTCTATTACGGCCCCGGCCTCGGCGGCAAGACCACCAATCTGCAGTATGTCTACGACAAGACCGCCGACAAACAGAAGGGCAAGATGATCTCGCTGGCCACCGAGGCGGACCGCACGCTGTTCTTCGATTTCCTTCCTCTCGACCTGGGCACGGTGCGCGGCTTCAAGACCCGCTTCCACCTCTACACCGTCCCGGGCCAGATCTTCTACGACGCCAGCCGCAAGCTCATCCTGCGCGGGGTGGATGGCGTGGTCTTCGTCGCCGACTCGCAGCAGGAGCGCATGGACGCCAACCTGGAAGCTATGGACAACCTGCAGGAGAACCTGGTCGAGCACGGCTACGATTTCGCGCAGATACCCTACGTTCTACAACTCAACAAGCGCGACCTGCCGAATGTGCTACCGGCCGACAACTTGCGGCGCGATCTGATGAAGAAAGGCGAGCCTGTGTATGAGGCCATCGCCTGCCAGGGCACCGGCGTGTTCGAGACGCTGAAGGAAATCGCGCGCCAGGTGCTGGCGGAGCTGAAGAAGAGCTAAGAGGTTCGCGAGATCACAGGTGAAGGGGCACGCCTTTCAGGCGTGCCGTGAAGAGACTCCTGAAAAATTCGGCTTTAGCCGCTGAGGGATGGGCGCGCCTCAGGGCCTAAAGGCCCACCCGCTCACGGCGCATATCGGCACGGCTAAAAGCCGTGCCCTCTCACCTGCAGAGCAGCAGCCTGCGTTATTCCAACCGTTACTTCTGGTGGTTCAGCAGCGGCGTCGCGCTGAACTCGCGTCGGCCGGCGCTGCGGGTGGCCCGGGCCGCGGCCGCTGACGTTCCGGCTTCCTGGCTGTATCTCTCCAGCAGCACGGGCACCATCGCGCCCTCGGCTTCCTTCACAAACAACAGCCGGTTGTCGCCGTTCATGTCAATGCGCACGAAGTCGCCGAGCTTCACCTGACCGGTAGCCACCAGGTTGGCCAGGGGGAAGACGATGTTCTTCTCGATGGCCCGCTTGAGGTGGCGGGCGCCGTACTTGGGGTCGGTGCCTTCCTGCATCAGGAAGCTCTTCACCCTGGCGGTGCAACTGAACACGAACTGGTTGTTGCCGGCGCCCTGCAGGACGCGCTGCTGCACCAGGCCCAGCTCGATCTCCAGGATCTTTTCCACGTCTTGCGGGCGCAGAGTCCGGAACACCACGGTCTTGTCGATACGGTTCATGAACTCGGGAGCGAACTTCTTCTTGGCGGCCTCGAGCGCCGCCCGCTGGATCTTTTCGTCCAGTTGTTCATCGATCGCGGCGGGCGACTGCGTGAAACCCAGTCCCGGATTCATCATTCCGTTCATCTCCGTCGCCCCCAGGTTGGAGGTCATGACGATGATGCAGCGAGACAGGTCCACGCGCCGGTTGTCGCCCAGCGTGAGCGTGGCTTTGTCCAGGATGCCGAGCAGCAGTTGCCACAGCGCATCCGACGCCTTCTCGATCTCGTCGAACAGCAGAATCGTGAGCTTCAGCTTGTCGCCGTGCCATTGGTCGAGCGCTTCCTGGGTGAGCAGGGGATGGGTCTCGCGGTGGCCCAGGTAGCCGGGAGGCGAACCGATCAGCTTGGCGATTTCGTGGCTGTGCTGGAACTCCGCGCAGTCGATCTTGATGCAGGCGCGGGTGTCGCCGAACAGCGCTTCCGCCATGGCTTCGACCACGCGCGTCTTTCCCGAGCCGGTCGGGCCCAGGAAGAGCAGGTTCCCCACGGGACGGTTGGGCGCGTTCAGCCCCGCCAGGAACATCTGGTAGATCTCGGTGACTTTCTCGATGGCCGCGTCCTGCCCCACGATCCTGCGCCGCAGCGCAGCCTCGAATTCCTGCGCGTCGCTGCTGCGGCGGCTGGGATCGACGCGGTATTTAAGCCGGTCTTCATAAGTAGCGGGCCCCTTTCTTGCATCGTTCGGGCCGGGAGATGGAGCGGAAGTCCATGCGAACTGCAAATACTGGCTCTCCACATCCATCCAAAATATTAGATGCGGATGGTGCTGTTTAGAGCGCGTGCGTTGTGGAAAAAGCCCGGGAGTACATTATTTTCGACGCATCCCTAACGTCACCGGCGGCGTCTAATGGGGCATCCAGAGTAGCTGCGGGTTCGTGCTACGATCGGTTTGTTGCTGTACTGGAGCGCGAAATCGCATGCCACTCGGGCCCCGCGTTGTTACCGTTAACCTGCTTCTCTCCCTCCTTGGTGCGCTTCTTTTTTGGGCTACGCCGTCATTGAAGAAGTTCGAAGCATCGCGGCGGCAGGTGGCGCCGCGTGTGGCCGCTGCTCTGGCAGTTCCACCGCCGGTCGCCGTTCTGGTCACGGTGTCGCACGAGTCCCGGCCCGCGCCCCAACCGT
>DATNJE010000239.1:0-4423 GCA_035604095.1 Terriglobales bacterium | reverse complement strand
CCCATGTCTTCCATTTTCTTGATCTCGTCGTCGGTGAGCTTCTGGATCTCGTCGTAGGAGCGACGTTCGTCGTCCTCGGTGATCTTCTTGTCCTTGAGGGTTTTCTTGATGAGCTCGTTGCCGTCGCGGCGGATGTTGCGGATGGCGGTGCGATGGTCCTCCAGCACCTTGTGCAGGCGCTTGACCAGGTCGCGGCGGCGCTCTTCGGTCAGCGGCGGCACCGGCACGCGGATGAGCTTGCCGTCGTTCATGGGATTCAGGCCCAGGTCGGCGGAGCGGATGGCTTTCTCGATGGCGCCCAGCGAGCTGGGATCGAACGGCTGCACGGTGATGAGCTGGGCTTCGGGCGCGTGCACCTGCGCGATCTGGTTGAGCGGCATCGAGGTGCCGTAGTAGTCCACATTCACGGAGTCGAGCATGTGCACCGAGGCACGGCCGGTGCGGATGGCGGCCAGTTCCTTGCGGAAGTCTTCCACCGCCTTCTCCATCCGCGTGCGGAGCTGCGCGAAGGTTTCCTTGAGTGCGGGATTGCTCGCCATGCTGGGTTGAGGCATCAGGTCCGCCTGGTACGAGGGATTGAGACGGGAATTATAACAAGTGGGAGGCTGGGAACGGACTGGCGTAGGCGACTTCAGCCGCCGCGGATCAACGCGGAGGAATTAAAAAGCAGCCGCCCTGGAGATCCGCGTTCATTCGCGCAAATCCGCGGCGAAGAATTACGCTGTGACCAGCGAACCGATCTTCTCGCCGGTCACAACGCGGCGAATGTTGCCGGGCCGGTTCAAGTTGAAGACCACGATCGGCAGGTTGTTGTCCTTGCACAGGCTGATGGCGGTGGAATCCATCACCTTGAGCCCCTGCTGGAGGACGTCCATATAGGAGATGCGGTCGAACATCTTGGCGTCCTTCACCAGCACCGGATCGGCGTCATAGACCCCGTCCACCTTGGTGGCTTTGAGGATGGCATCGGCCTTGATCTCCATAGCGCGCAGCGACGCGGCCGTGTCGGTGGAAAAATACGGACTGCCGGTGCCGGCGGCGAAGATCACGATGCGGCCCTTCTCCAGGTGGCGGATGGCGCGGCGGCGGATGAACGGTTCCGCGACCTGGTTCATCTCGATCGCCGTCATGACGCGGGTGAAGACGTTGCGCTTCTCGAGCGCGTCCTGGAGCGCGATGGCGTTGATGACCGTGGCCAGCATGCCCATGTGGTCGGCGGCAACGCGGTCCATGTCGCGGGCCTGCTCGGCGACGCCGCGGAAGAAGTTGCCGCCACCGACCACGATGGCCATCTCGACGCCAAGGGAATGGACGTCCTGCAACTCGGCGGCGACCTGGTGGATGCGGGTCACGTCCACGCCGAAGCCCTGCCCGGCAGCGAGGGCCTCACCGGAGAGCTTCAGCAGGACGCGTTTGAAAGCGAGAGGCAAGAAACAGACTATTCCTTCGCCTCGGCAGGCTTGCTGAGAGCGATGGTCTCGCCCTGGTCGCCGACTTTGAAGCGGGCAAAACGCCGGACCGAGATGTTCTCGCCCAGCTTGCCGATCTTGGAGGCGATCAACTGCGAGACACTGATGGTCTGGTCCTTGATGAAGGGCTGGTCGTAAAGGCAGACCTCCTCATAGAACTTGCCCATCTTGCCCTCGACAATCTTCTCGGCGACGTGCTCGGGCTTGCCGGTAGCCTTGGCCTGGGCGCGGTAGATGTCCTTCTCGCGCTCGTAGGCTTCGGGCGTTACGTCTTCCTTGCGGACGTACTTGGGATCGCTGGCAGCGATGTGCATGGCGATATCGTGCACCAGTTCCTTGAAGTCGTGCGTGCGGGCAACGAAATCGCTTTCGCAGTTGACTTCGACCAGCACGCCGATCTTACCACCAGCATGGATGTACTGGGCCACCGAGCCCTCGGTGGTCACGCGCGTAGCCTTCTTCGCCGCCGTCGCGACGCCTTTTTTGCGCAGGACGACGATGGCCTGCTCCAGATCGCCCTTGGCCTCGGTGAGGGCCTGCTTGCAGTCCATCATGGGAGCGCCGGTCTTCTCACGGAGCTCCTTCACTTGTGCGGCAGAAATGTTCACAGTAGTTGTACCCATGAGTGCTCGATACGGCCTTTCCTAGATTATTGCAGAACTGGTCCTACACGAATAGACCCGCAGCTCGCGGCGCGGGTCGTATGAATTCGATGCAGCAGCTCGTGCGGGCGATTCAGCCGGTCAGAATGTCTGGCTTTCAACCTGCGGGACTGCTTCCGTGTCCTCCTTGGCGGGACGCTTGCGCGCGCCGGCGCCAAGGACCTCTTCCATGCTCACAGTTTCGCCGCCTTCGCCCGCGGTGGCGGCGTCCGCCGCGCCGTCAGCGGCTTCGGCGGGAGCGGCTTCCGGTTCGGCTTCACTCTGGGCGGCGGCCGCGGAGATCTCCACCGTCTGCTTGTCGGTGGCGGCTTGCACGCCCTCGGCCACCGAGTCAGCGACCTTGGAGGCGAACAGGCGGATGGCACGCAGGGCGTCGTCGTTGCCAGGGATCACGTAATCCACTTCGCTGGGATCGCAGTTGGTATCGACCACGGCGACCACCGGGATGCCGAGCTTGCGCGCCTCGCGGACCGCGATCTGCTCCTTGTTGGAGTCGATGACGAAGATCAGGTCGGGCAAGCGGTTCATGTTCTTGATGCCGGCCAGGTTGGCCTGCAGGTGCTTGCGCTCGCGCTCCAGCTTGATGACCTCTTTCTTGGGCAGCAGCTCGTAGCGGCCGTCCACGGCCATTTCGTCGAGTTCTTTCAGCCGCTTCACGGATTTCTGCACCGTGACCCAGTTGGTGAGCAGTCCGCCCAGCCAGCGCTGGTTGACGTAGAACATGCCGCAACGCTGCGCTTCTTCGGCGATGGCGTCCTGGGCCTGCCGCTTGGTGCCGACGAACAGGATGAGCTTGCCCGCCGCCGCGGAGTCCTGCACGAACTTGCTCGCGTCCTTGAACATCTTGAGCGTTTTCTGCAGGTCGATGATGTAGATCCCGTTGCGCTCGCCAAAGATGAATTCCTTCATCTTGGGGTTCCAGCGCTTGGTCTGGTGCCCGAAGTGGACGCCCGCTTCGAGCAACTCCTTCATGGTGATGTTCGCCAAACTACCTCCTCATTTGGATTGCATCCCTGCGCCTGGCCTGCGCGCTCAGGATTACATTCCCGCAACCCCGCTCCCTGCAAGGGATGCGGGAAGATTTTCAAAACCAGTTGCCAGTTGCCAGTCAAGGCAGCAACCACCGAACTTTAACGCTTCGAGTACTGGAAGCGCTTACGAGCACCCTTCTGCCCGTACTTCTTGCGCTCCTTGGAGCGCGCGTCACGCGAGAGCATGCCCGCGGTCTTCAAGCGCTTGCGCAATTCCGTGTTGAACTCCAGCAACGCCCGGGCGATGCCCAGCTTCACCGCGCCAGCTTGTCCGCCGACGCCACCACCGGCGACGTTGGCGACGATGTTGAAACTGCCCGAGGTCTCGCTGATCACCAAGGGCTGCCGTGCCAGTGTGCGCTGCGCGGGAGTCACAAAATACTGATCGAAAGCACGGCCGTTCACCGTGAACTGGCCGTCGCCGGGACGCAGGAACACGCGGGCCACGCTGGCCTTGCGCCGTCCCGTGCCGTAATACTGAACCAAATCCGCCATCGTTCGTTGCGCCCCGGCGCGCGGCCGGGGCTGAACCTTTCCAAAAATTATGCAGCCAAATCCGGCTGCAACCAACCCCTAATCCGACTTGCCGGCCAGCGCGAGCGCCTCCGGCTTCTGCGCCTCGTGGGGGTGCTTGTCGCCACGATAGATCTTCAACTTGCGCGCCATGGCGCGGCCCAGCTTGGTGTGGGGCAGCATGCCCACAATCGCGTCCTGCACCACGGCCTCCGGCTTGCGCTGGAAGCGCTTGCGGAAGTCCTCGCTGCGCAGGCCGCCAGGATAGCCGGTGTAGCGGTGATACATCTTCTGCTCGCCCTTGAGCCCGGTCACCTGCACCTTGGCGGCATTGATGATGACCACGTGGTCGCCGGTGTCGAGGAAGGGCGTGTAGCGGGGCGAATTCTTGCCGGTCAGAATGCGGGACACCCGCGTTGCCAGCCGGCCGAGCGTCTGCCCCGTCGCATCCACGACGTACCATTTACGCGCAATTTCCCCCTGTTTGGGGAAATAGGTTGCCATGCGAAAACTCTCCCAAAGAATGAATAACGAAGACCGCTGAGCCACCCGGAAGGAAAAATCCAGTCAGGGTACCCTGGGCGGGCAACTGCAGGCTGCGAAAGAATAAAGATTACCGGTTAACGGAGATGATGTCAACGAACGGGCGGTGACGGAGCGTGTACAAATTGGGCAAATGGGCCCCAATAGGCATGCGGTCCGCCCTTACTCATACGCCAGCGCGTCAATCGGGTCCTTCTGCGCGGCT
>DATNJE010000238.1:0-7662 GCA_035604095.1 Terriglobales bacterium | reverse complement strand
TCGAAGAAAAACGAACCGCAGATCTGGAACGCCCTGCGCTTCGGCTGCGTGCTCGAAAACGTTACGCTCGATCCCCACACCCGCATTCCCGACTACAACGACGATTCAAAGACGGAGAACACGCGCGCCGCCTATCCCGTCGATTTCATCGACAACGCCGTCATCCCCGGAGTTGGCGGACATCCTAAAAACGTCGTCTTCCTCACCGCCGACGCCTTCGGCGTGCTCCCTCCGATTTCGCGCCTCACCCCGGAGCAGGCCATGTATCACTTCTTCTCCGGCTACACGGCGAAAGTCGCCGGAACCGAGGCCGGCGTGAAAGAGCCGTCCGCGACCTTCTCGACCTGCTTCGGATCGCCCTTCCTGCCCCTGCGGCCCAAGGTCTACGCCGAAATGCTCGGCCGCCGCCTGCGCGAGCACAGCGCGCAATGCTGGCTGGTCAACACCGGATGGCAGGGCGGGCCCTACGGCGTGGGCAAGCGCATGGACATTCCCTTCACCCGCGCCATGGTCGACGCCGCGGTCGAGGGCGAACTGACCAGAGAAGAATTCGAGATTGAGCCCACCTTCGGCTTCAGCATTCCCCGCTCTTGCCCCGGCGTGCCACCGCAGGTGCTGAACCCGCGCAACGCCTGGCCTGACAAGGCCGCGTACGACCAAGCCGCCGAAGACCTGCGCCTCCGCTTCGCCAGGAATTTCGAAAACTTCGACGCGCCCCCCGAGGTCAAGGCCGCAGGACCGAAAGCGCAGAGATAGAGATAGAGCACGACTGGCTCTCCCTCCGAGCCACTCGATCTCCCCGCCGATCGCCTGCATCACACTCCCGGCGTGCTAGACTTCCGCCACTTGTCGATTTCCTCGGGGGGACCTATGTGGGAAGAAGACCACCCGGCCGGCCCATCCAATCCTGATGCGGAAACCCAGCTCGAAAGCCGCGCTGCCGGCTCGTCCAACTCCGGCGCCGACGCCACCCTCGACAGCTCTGCCGCCTTCGGCATCTCGCCGCTCGACGGCACCACTGCCAGAGAACCACAATCCATCGGTCCGTACCGACTGCTCCGCCGCCTCGGCGAGGGCGGCATGGGACAAGTCTGGCTCGCCGAACAGACTGCTCCCGTGCACCGCAACGTCGCCCTCAAGCTGATCAAGGTTGGCGCCTGCGACGCCGAAGTTCTCCAACGCTTCCGCTCCGAGCGCCAGTCGCTGGCCATGATGGAGCATCCCGCTATCGCCAAGGTTTTCGACGCCGGCGCCGCGCCCGACGGCCAGCCCTACTTCGTCATGGAGTACGTCCCCGGCGTTCTCATCACGCACTACTGCGACCAGAAACGCCTCAGCATCCGGCAGCGTCTCGAACTGTTCATCAAAGTCTGCGAGGGAGTGCAGCACGCGCACCAGAAGGCAATCATTCATCGCGACCTGAAGCCGGCCAACATTCTGGTCACCGAAGTCGACGGCCAGCCCATGCCCCGCATCATTGATTTCGGCCTGGCCAAAGCCACCGGCCCCGAGATCGGCGACGAAACCATGATGACCCGCGCCGGCGGTTTCCTGGGCACGCCCGGCTACATGAGCCCCGAGCAGGCCGAATCGAAAGGGGATGTCGACACGCGCACCGACGTGTACTCGCTCGGCGTCGTGCTCTATGTCCTGCTGACCGGCGACCAGCCCTTCGACGTCAGCCAGTGGAAAAAGCAGCCCTTTTACGAAGTGCTGCGCCAGTTGCGCGAAGTCGACCCGCCGCCGCCCAGCGCGAAGGTTCACGCCACGGCGGAGAAGGAAGCGAAGCGCAAGCCGGAGTCATCCTCGGCCTCCAGCGCCGAACTGCGCGGAGTCCCCTTCCGGCAGCTGGAAAGCCTGCTGCATGGCGATCTGGACTGGATCACCATGAAGGCGATCGAGAAAGACCGCGCGCGCCGCTACGGCACACCGATGGAGCTGGCGGCCGATGTCGGCCGCTACCTGCACAACGAGCCGGTCGTCGCCCGCCCCGCGAGCACGGCGTACCGCCTGCAAAAATACGTTCGCCGCCACCGCGTGGGCGTGGCCGTGGCCGCAGGGCTGGTTCTGCTGCTGGCCGGGTTCGCGGCCATGCAGGCGGTGCAACTGCGCCGCACCACGCGCGAGCGCGACCGCGCCGCCCGCATCACCGATTTCATGACCAGCATGTTCAAGGTCGCCGACCCCAGTGAAGCCCGCGGCAACAGCATCACCGCGCGCGAGATTCTGGACAAGGCTTCCAGCGACATCAACACCGGACTGAGCAAAGATCCCGAGCTGCAGGCGCAGCTCATGTACACCATGGGCGATGTCTATTCCAGCCTTGGCCTCGACTCCCGCGCCGAGGCCCTGTTCCGCAGCTCGCTCGACATCGACGGCCGGGTGCTCGGTTCCGGCAATCGTGATACGCTCCGCGCCGCCGCCAGCCTGGCACAAAGCCTCCGCTATCAGGGGCATTATCCCGAGGCCGAAGCGTTGATTCGGCCAACCCTCGACGCGCAACGCCGTCTCTTCGGGCCCAGGGACCCGGATACGCTCCGCTCCATCAACAGCCTGGCCAATACCCTCGACCTGCAAAGCAAGCACGCGGAGGCGGACAAGCTTTTGAGCGACCTGCTGGTCGTTGAACGCCAGGTGTTCGGACCGGAACACCCCGACACCATGAAAACCATGCGCAATCTCAGCATCGTGTTCCGCGAGGAGGGCCACTTCGCCGATGCCGAGAAAGTGCAGCGGGAAACGCTCGCCATCGAGCAGCGCCTGGTCGGCCCCGATTCCGGGGACACCTTGAGCATCATGGTCAGCCTGGGAAACACCCTCCTCGCGGAGGGCCACTATGCCGATGCCGAAAAGATCAGCCGCGAAGTCTTCGCCATTCGCAGCCGGGTGCTTGGTCCCGAGCATCCCGAGAGCCTGGTCTCCAAGTACAACCTGGCCCTGGTGCTCTTGCGTGAGGGACGTTTTGCGGAGTCGGAAAAGCTGGCTCGCGAAGCTCTGGCCAGCCGGCAGCGGGCTCTCGGCCCCGAGCATCCCGATACCCTCATGAGCATGGACCAGCTGGGAGAAATTCTGTCGGCAGAAGGGCGAGTCTCCGAGGTGACTGCGCTGATGCGCGAGGTGGTCGCGCTCAAGACCAAGGTCTTGGGCGTGGAGCACTTCAGCACGCTGATCTCGATGAACAACCTGGCGGAGGCGCTGTTCGCCGACGGGCGCTTGGCCGAGGCGGAGCAGGAGCATCGCGAGACCCTCGAGATCCGGCGGCGTCTGCTCGGACCCGAGCATCCCGATACTTTGTACTCCATGGCGGGACTGGCCGGGACTCTTTCGCACGAAGGCCGCTACCCGGAAGCGGAGCAGTTGCTGCAGCAGGCGTTGCAGATTCAGGTGCGCACTCTGGGCGCGGATTCGCCCGATGCCGCCCGAACGACCTACGGCCTGGCCTCCATCGCGGCACGGACGGGAAAGCGGGATCAGGCGTTGAGTCTGCTAAGCCAGGCCATCGATCACGGGCTGAGCCCCGACGCCGATCTGAGCGTGGCTACGGATGCCGATCTCAAATCGCTGCACGGCGATCCCCGCTTTGACAAGATCGTCGCCGATGCCAAACAACGCTCCGCCCCGCAGCAACCAAATTGAAGGCAGAAATCGGCCCGGCGCACCACCATCCCGATGTCTGCACCAATATTGGTGCAATAAGCCGCAAATTGCCCGTTTTCAGCCCTTTGGTCGCCTGGACCCCTGTGCAGGAAATTCATCCTAAACCATTGAAATTAAGGCACTTAGTTTCACGAGTTAAATCGATTTAGCTGTCCGCCAGAGCGCGGCCGAAGCCTGCCCCACCCGCAGTCCATCCGCACTGCGCAAACCCCGCCGCTCGCCCTGGAATCGCCGGGCGGGTCATTCCTCGCACCGATCAGCCTCGCCATGATCAGATCGAGATTCGATCGCTTCCGCCACAAAACTCCGACCGTGAACTTTGACCGCCGGCCCTGACGTCTGTAATCTCCTATACGTTTCAATAGCCACATGGCGTCATCACTCTCACGACATCCCTGCGAGGTCACCGTGCGCAAACACTTATTCGTGCTCTTTCTGCTCCTGGCCACTCTGCTTCTGGTCACTCCGTCGATCGCACAAACCGATGCCGCTTCCTTTGCCGCGTCGCTGGTCCGATACGATGTCCATCCCAACATCGTGTATCACACGGCCGACAACTACGAAGATCGTCTTGACGTCTACACGCCGGCGGATGCGTCGCCGCCCACGCCCGTCGTCGTGCTCATCCACGGCGGCGGATGGATCGAGGGCGTGAAGGAAAGCCGCGTGCTCGACGTCGTGCCTTATCTGCAGATGGGCTTTGCCGCGGTCAACGTCGAATACCGTTTAGGGCGGGTGGCGCGAGCTCCCGCCGCGGTGGAAGACTGCCGCTGTGCTCTGCACTGGGTCTTCGCCAACGCCAAGAAATATAACTTCGACCCGCAGCGCGTCGTGGTGGAGGGAGGATCGGCAGGGGGACACCTTGCGCTGATTACCGGCATGCTAACGCCCGCCGCGGGATTCGATCGCGAGTGCCGCACGCCTGACGATGATGTCTGGCGGTCGAACCCGGGCACGGACAAAGATCCGCGGGTGGCGGCCATCGTGAACTGGTTCGGCATCGCCGACGTGCCCGACGAACTTCATGGACCCAACGCCAAGGGGTACACGGTCGTGTGGCTCGGCGACCAGCCCGACGCCGACAGCATCGCCAAACGCGTCTCGCCGATGAACTACGTGAGCGCCAACGTTCCGCCCATCATCACCATCCACGGCGACAAAGACGAACTCGTTCCTTACTCGCAGTCGGTGCGTTTGCACAAGGCGCTCGATGCGGCGGGAGTTCCCAACCAGCTCTACACCGTGCCCGGCGGCAACCATGGCCGCTTCTCCGCCGAGGAGAATCAGAAGATATGGGTGGCCATCCGCCAGTTCCTGCGGCAAAACGTGAAGGGCCTGGCAGACAGCGCTGCTGCAAAGTAGAAGAAACGAATCAGTACCCAGTACTCAGTACCCAGTACTCGGTACTCAGGACTCGCATCTGGCTACAGGGCTAGGGGGGAAGTGGTGGTGAGTGGTCAATGGTCGTGTAGCGTGTGGAGTGAACCGTGCGGATCTATTTGGAAGTTTGTCATTCCGAGCGCCCGTTCTTCGGGCGCGAGGAACCTGCTGTGCCGCGGCCGGCAAACAGCAGATTCCTCCGCTTGCTTCGAAAGCGTCGGAATGACAACGGGTGTGAGAGAGCGGATACCTCACCGGCGCGTCACTGGCCACTGATCACTGCCCACTAACCCCTGAGCCCTAGCCTCTGCTCCCTGGCCCCTGGCCCCTAGCCCCTGCTTTCTACAGCGTCACCTCCATCGCGAGCTTCTCGATCATGTCGTTCAGCAGGCTCTGCGCCATGTCGCGCTTCTGCTGCCAGTCGGCGATCTCATGCCGCAAGGCCTGCACCTTGTCTTCCTGCTCGTTCAGCTCGCGGACGTAGCGTTCCACGAGCGCCTTCTCTTCTGCGCTGCCCTTAAGCGCCTTCATGTTCTCGCGCACGCGCTGCTGATCGTTGCTAATGGCGTTGACCTGGGCGTTGCGGTCCTGGATGATGCCCTCCATCAGAAAGACGTCGTTCTTCTGCTTCACCACCCGCCGCAGCGCCTGCTCGACGTCAGGATTGATCATCTTCTGTTCGAGAAAGTACTTGATGTCGCTGTCGGTCACGTTGGTGAGCTGGTAGCGGTTGTCGATGGGCCGGTATTCCTTGACCACCAGCGTCCGCGTCGTCTTGGGATCGATGGTCAGGCGGAAGCGGTGGAATGACGCCGAGCTCTCGGCCGGCTTGTCGTCATCGTCGGTGAGCTTCCATCCCGCACGCGCCGGATGCTCGATCACCACCGTGCGCGCCGCCGCGTCGCGGTTGCGGATCGTATACGTATTCTCCTGGCGCTCCTGCGTGGTCTGCGTCATGGTACCGTGCGCGATCACGATTTTTGTCACCCGCTGCTTTTCGCCTTTCTCTTTGGCATCGACCAGCACGCCCAGATCGGCAGCGTAGGAGAGCAGCCGCTTTTCGCCGGGCTTGATCGCGTCCATCAGTCCTTCGCCAGCGAAGGCGTCGCCCTCGAGCACGTTGAAGCTGCCGCCATCGAGCGTGAGGTTGCTCGAGTTGTCGACCCACAGCGCGCGCAGCACCGAACTCTCCGACGGATTCCAAACCGAAACCTTCTCGGCGTCGATGCGCGACTGGAGAATCGGCACGAGCGCTGACTGATTCTTGCGAATGGTCACGCGGTCCTTGAGTTTGTATTCGAACAGGTCGCCGAGTTCCTGGGATTGGCCGACGGACGTGCCCTCTTCGAGCGTCTCGGCGACCACGGTGGCGTCGGGGCGTGGAGGAGATGGTGGCGGAGGGGCGTTATTGCGAAATAACCGGGCGCCGACGCCTGAGCCGACGCCGCCGGCACTGCCGCTGGCGATCCCGCCGATGACCCCTCCCATCGATCCCCCGGACACTCCACCCGGGACGCCGCCGACCACCCCTTCCGAAACCATCTTAGGCGCGCGCTCTTCCTCCATCGTCGCCTCATGCGTCTGCGGCGTGAGCATGGCGTTCTCCGGCAACGGTACGACCGGACGCCGCGTGTAGTACGGCTGCGACAGCTCCTGCACGAACGACTGCGGCGCGCCCGCTACCAGCGACAGCTCCACGTTCTTCCAGTCTTCTCCCACCGTGTTGTCGACGATGGCCCAGCCCTGCAGCAGCGGCTTGCCCTCTTTCGGGATCACGATGCGGTAGGTGCTCTTCCACACCGGCACTTCGCTGATGTAGCTGATCAGCAGATCGCGATCGCCATTGCCCGCGGTCGAGATGGTCATGCGCCGCACATCCTGATCGCGCGTGGAGGCAACCACGCCGAGATACTTGCCGATTTCCACGTTCACATCTTTTTCGGCGATGCGCACGCTGGTCGCGGGCGTCAGGTTGAAGATGCGCACTTCGCCCGAGTCGCTGACGATGGAGATCTGTGTCTGCGCGACTTTGTGCTGAGAGTTGTCGTCATCGTTGGCGCTGTTGCTTGCTGCTTCGCTCTTCCCTGCCGCCTCGCGTTCCTCGATGCTCAGCAGCCGGCCGGTAGCCGAAGTCCCGCCGCTGCGGACTTCCACGCGCGCCCCGCGCAGCGCGTCGAGAAACTGTGCGGTGGTGGGATTCTCGCCCACCGGCAGGCGCAACATGCCAAGGCGGCGCTCCAGCGGCGCGGTCGAGTTGTAGCTCACTCCGGTGATGCGTCCCTTGCCCAGATCGAGCACGGTCAGCGACTTCAGCACGTCATTCAGCTGCGCCGTGGTGAAGTCCACGTTGACGTCCTGGCTGCCGCGGACGTGCCCCGCGTGCTCGAAGTAGCCGACGCCGTTTTTGTAGAGAATGACCCGCGTGACGGGCAGGCGCGCCGCCGACTCGGACGACCCGGCTGCAGGATGATCCGATGGGGATGGGCCGGACGCAGATTGAGCGTGAGCCAAGTGGCCAGAAACGACAAGCGCCAACCAAAATGCTGCAGTCTTCAGAACGGCCGTCTTCGAGTGCATTGATCCTCCGTTCACGAGAGCCAGCCTTGGGACGGGAACGAGTGGCGC
>DATNJE010000237.1:0-13865 GCA_035604095.1 Terriglobales bacterium | reverse complement strand
GCATCAACTGCATCAGCCCCATGGCGCCTTTGGGCGAGACCGCGTGCGTGTTGAAGTTCGATTCCACTTTGATCAACGAACGCACCAGGTTCGGGTCCACGTCATGGCGCTGTGCGGCTTGTTCAATGATGCTGTCCAGTTCGCGCGAGGTCATCGCCCGTCCCCGCAGGATTTCGCGGTTGTCGGGGGTGGCCTCGTTTGCGGCGGTATTCATCACCGGGTTGGACGGGGCCGCGGCCACATACTGGCCAACCTCGGCGGCGGCCGATTGCGCCGCTTTCATCGCCGAGGGTGTGGGCGGAGGAACCGGCTTCCACCGGTGTTCCACCCGGCTCCAGTACACCAGCACGGAAGCACGTCTAGGGGTTTGGGAGGAATTGGAGGCAGGATGGGAGACAGGTGCATCGACGTAGATGGTCCGCCCCTGCTCGTCGCGCAGCGGCACGATGCCGCCACTCTGGGCGAATGTTTGCGGCGCTACAGTGGCTAGAACCATCAGGAAAAGCAGGTGTCGTTGCATAGGTGACCACGCGGGCATACCAATGCCCGCACACCTAACCCCCAAAACCTGACGGAGACGTCGTCCAGAGCGCTTCGATTATAAGTCGGCTGGTAATGGCCCACAATGCACGAACAGGCAGGTACCCCCGGAGTGAACAGGCCGGGCAAGTGGCCATCTCATTGCAGCCTGGAGCGGGCAACTGACTATATTTCAAGCACTTCCGAGCCGATGCCGACGACGCGGCCTTGACATCTTCTCCGCCGGGTGGTTTTCTCTGGGCCACCGATATGCCGGCTTACGACTCCGATCTGGCCTATATCCACGACGTCGGCTTCGGCGACTTCGCCCGCAAGGCTGCACCGGGACTGCTGGCCATCTTGCGGCGCGCTGGTATCCGCCGGGGACTGGTCGTCGATCTGGGTTGCGGCAGCGGAATCTGGGCGGCGGAACTCACACGCCCCGGCTACGACGTCGTGGGCATCGACATCTCTCGCGCGATGATCGAGTTGGCGCGGAAGCGCGCGCCCGCGGCCCGGTTCATCAACGCGTCCTTTCTCAGTGCGAAGCTGCCGCCCTGCGATGCCGTCACCGCCATTGGGGAGTGCTTCAACTACACCTTTGACCGGCGGAACAGCCGGCGCGCGCTGGCGAGCTTCTTCCGGCGCGTGCACGAGGCGATTCGGCCGGGTGGCGTTTTCATCTTCGACATCGCTGAACCTGGGCAAGCTGCTCGCCGCGCGTATGCGAAGGGCAAGGATTGGGCCATCCTCTTCGAAGCCGAGCCCGGCCGCGATCTCCTGATTCGCCGCATGACCAGCTTCCGCCAAGTTGGGAAGTTCTACCGGAGGAGTCAAGAGACACATCGGCTGCGTCTCTACCGAAGCTCCGACATTGCTGCCGAACTCCGCGGCGCGGGCTTCGCCGTGCGCGTGCTGCGCGCCTATGGACGCATGCCTTTGCCGTCACCCAACGCCGGGTTCGTGGCAACAAAACGCTGACCCACGTAAACTTCAGGAGGCAATGGACGTCATCTACGGCATCCACGCGGTCGGCGAAGCCCTGAAATCGCGGGGGTGCGCCTTTGAGTATGTGGGCGTGGCCCGCGAGCGCCACGATCAAAAGATACAGCGCATCATCGACGATTGCCGCACCAGCGGCGTTCCTGTTCGCTTCGTTCCCCGCGAGCAACTGGACCGGCTGGCGCGCACCCCCGCCCACCAGGGCGTGGTCGCCGTCACCTCGCAGAAGAAGTACCGCGATCTCGACGATCTGCTGGCGAACAAGCGTGGTGAGCGCTCGTTCCTGGTGGTGCTGGATGGCGTGGAAGATCCGCAGAACCTGGGAGCGATCATCCGCACCGCCGACGCCGCCGGAGCCGACGGCATTGTCCTTCCGGAGCGGCGCGCCGTGGGCGTCACCGGAACCGTCGCCAAGGTCTCCGCAGGCGCTTCCGAGCACGTGCCCATTGCGCGGGTCACCAACCTGGCGCGCAGCCTGGAAGAGATGAAGTCGCAGAATCTGTGGATCGTCGGCCTCGACGAGCGCGGCACCCAGGCCTATGACACCGTGGACTACCGGATGGATTGCGCCCTCGTCCTGGGCGCCGAGGGCAAGGGGATGCATGAGCATGTGCGCAGCCGCTGCGACTTTCTCGTCCGAATCCCCGTGCTGGGCGAGGTGCCGTCGCTGAACGTCTCGGTGGCCGCCGGGGTGGTGATGTATGAGGTTGCGCGCCAGCGCCGGGCTCACCACAGCGCAGAGAGCGCGAAGCGATGAAGAGACTCCTCTGCGTCCTATGTGTTCTCTGTGGTTTTCAGTCGGCTCGGGCGCTTGACCGCCAGGCCTTCACCGTCACCGACTACGATCTGCAAATCAAGGTCACGCCCGAGAGCCAATCCCTCGAAGCCAGCGGCAAGATCGCCTTGCGCAACGACACCGCGCAGCCGCAGCGCAATCCGGTGTTGCAGATCTCGTCTACGCTACAGTGGAGCACGATCACGGTCGCGGGCAAGACGGTTCAGTACCTGGCGCAGACGTACACCTCCGACATCGATCACAGCGGTGGTTTGAGCGAGGCCATTCTCACCCTGCCGAAGCCAGTTCCGCCGCAGGGGACGGTGGAGCTCGAGATCGCATACAGCGGGAAGATTCCGCAGGACAGCACGCGCTTGACCCGCATCGGTGTCCCTGCCCACAGGGCCGCCCACAGCGAGTGGGACCAGATCAGCGAATCCTTCACCGGGTTGCGCGGCATCGGTTTCGTGGCTTGGTACCCGATCTCGACCGAGGCCGCCAGCCTGAGCGAAGGGAACCAGGTGTTCGATTCTGTCAGAGCCTGGCAGGAGCGGCAGAGCCGTTCCACGATGTACCTTTCTATTTGCTGGCCGGGCGAGTCGCAACTGGCCGCCAATGGACAAAGTACAGCCCCCGTTATGCAACCGGCCGGGCTGAACTGCCGGGTGTTGCAATACGAGCCGATCGGGATGGCTGTCCCCAGCTTCGTCCTCGGCCCCTACCGCGCTCTCAACCAACCGCCCACGGCGATCCAATACATCGCCGGCCACGAGTCCTACGCTCGCACCTGGGCGGCAGCGGGAGAAGCGGTCGCGCCCTTTATCACACAATGGTTCGGACTGCGAAAACGGCCGGTGCAGATCGTGGAGCTGCCCAACAAGGACATGTATCCCTTTGAAAGCGGGAGTGTATTCTTCACGCCTCTTGTGAGTGGAGCAGAAAAAGACATCCAGGTGGTGCTGGCGCACCAGTTGGCTCATGCCTCGTTCCAGTCGCCGCGCTTGTGGATGGACGAGGGGGTGGCACACTTCGCCCAGGCGCTTGAACGCGAACAGCAGGACGGCCGCAAGGCGGCGCTGGCCTACATGGACGAGCGACTCCCGCCCTTGCAAGAGGCCGAAAAGGAATTCCTGCCTGTGGCGGCGGGCAAGGCCTCGGGTCCGCCGCCCCATGGCCAGCCGCTGGCCGGCGCCACCGACGAGGTCTTCTTCCGTACCAAGGCGATGTTCGTATTGTGGATGCTGCGCGACATGGTCGGTGACGACGCGCTGGAGCACGCCATCCGCGCCTACCGCCCCGATCAGGACAAAGAGCCTTCCTACTTCCAGCGCCTGCTGGCCGAGCAGTTTCATCGTGACCTGGAATGGTTCTTTGACGACTGGGTGTACCGCGACCGCGGCCTGCCGGAGTTCCACGTCACGGAGGTGTACCCGCGGAAGCTCATCCCGGAAGACTGGTCGGTCACGGTGACGGTGGAGAACTCCGGCGGCGCCGGGGCGGAGGTCCCGGTCGCGGTGCGAGCCACCGAAGGCGAAGAACACAAACGGCTGGAAATCCACGCTCACGAGAAAGCTGCGGTCCGCATCCCGATTCCGGTCGTGCCGCGGCAGGCAGTGGTGAACGACGGCAGCGTGCCGGAATCCGACATGAACAACAACTCGGCGGAGATCAAGACGCCGGAGAGTCCGCAGTAGCGCCGCCGGTGTTGTTGTTCTGCGGAACGGGTGGAGCAGGGCTTTAGCCCTGCATTCGGGATGCTGCACAGAGATGCGGCTTTAGCCGCTGAGGGACAGCGTAAGTTGACTCCAACCATAGACCTCAGAGGCTAAAGCCTGCTGCCTTAAATCCCTGATTGGTGCAGGCCTGAAGGCCTGCTCCACCCAGCAGCGCCGTCTGGGGTGGATTAGGCCATTACAATGGCCGTTTCCTGGAGGATGCGCGTGTACATACAATTCCTGGGCGCAGCCGGCACCGTCACCGGCTCCAAGCACCTGATCAACACTTCCAGCAATCCCACCGGTAACGACGGCTTTCAGGTCCTGATCGACTGCGGACTCTTTCAAGGTCCGAAGGAATGGCGGGAGCGCAACTGGCAGGACACGCCGGTGCCGGCCCGCGAGATTGACGCCGTCATCCTTACTCATGCGCACCTGGACCACTCCGGCTGGATCCCGCGCCTGGTGAAGGAAGGATTCACCGGGCCCATCTACGCCACGCCTGCGACGGTTGACCTGTGCGGCATCCTACTGCCCGATTCCGGCCACCTGCAGGAAGAAGACGCCGCGTTCCACAACAAGCACCAGACCTCGAAGCACCAGCCGGCGCTGCCGCTCTACACCATGAAACAGGCGCAGCAGAGCCTCGCGCGCCTCCAGACCGTGGATTTCGGCGAGACCAAACAGCTCTGCCCCGAACTCTCGTTCCGCTTCGTGCATTCGGCGCATATTTTGGGCGCGTGCATGGTGGAGATCACGGCCAGCATCAACGGAGGCACGCGGCAACTGCTGTTCACCGGTGACATCGGCCGCGTGCGCGACAGCGCCATTGCGCCGGGCAAGGTTGTTTACTCCGGGCCGCAGGAGGGCGAGAGCGCCGACTTGCTGGTGATGGAATCCACCTATGGCAATCGCGAGCATCCGCACGATGATCCGCGGCCGCAATTGGCCAAGCTGGTGAGCGATACGGTCAAGCGCGGCGGATCCGTGGTTGTGCCGTGCTTCGCCGTCGAACGCACGCAGAAATTCCTCTTCATGCTGAAAGAGTTGATGGAATCAGGACAGATCCCGCGCGTGCCCGTGCACACCGACAGCCCCATGGCCATCCAGGCAGTCGAGATCTTCCTGAAGCACACCGAAGAATTCAGCGACGACACGAAACGAATGATTGCGCAGTACGGCTCGCCGATCACCTGGCCGGGATTCTCCTTCGACAGCAGCGTGGACGACTCCAAGAAGATCAACGACGCGCGCTCCCCCGTGATCATCGTCTCGTCCAGCGGCATGGCCAACGGCGGACGCGTCCTGCACCACCTGATGCTGCGCCTGCCCGATCCCAAGAATCTGGTGCTATTCATCGGATTCCAGGCGCAGGGCACGCGCGGCGCCATCATCAAGAGCGGTGCGCCGACGGTGAAGATCTTTGGCGAGGACGTCCAGGTGCGCGCGCAGGTGGCCGCGCTCGAACAGTTCTCCGATCACGCCGACACTCCCGAGTTGCTGGAATGGCTGCGGACGTTCAAGAAGCAGCCGCGGACCACGTTCCTGGTGCACGGCGATCCCGACGCCTCGGCCCAGCTCCGCGACACCATGGACAAGGAGTTGAAGTGGAACGTGCAGGTGGCGCAATGGCTGCAGAAGGTGACGGTGGCTTAGACCAAGTTCTGCCGCCGAGACGCCGAGCGCACCGAGGTAATTGGAAACGTTCCGACTCGGCGGTGAATCGCTACCCGTGCGCATTCGTGAAGCGCACGAGTGCTTCCAGCCTGTCCTCAGCAGCGGCGGAATCGAGCGAGTGAGCCGCCAGCGGGATGCCCTCGCCGATGCTATCTACCTTGCCCGCGGCCACCAGCGTGGCGGCCGCGTTCAGCAGGACAACGTCTCGCCGCGCCGATTTGTTCCCGCGAAGAATGTCGCGGATCATTCCTGCGTTGGTGGCGGCATCCCCGCCCGCAATGCTGTCCAGGCTGGCGCGCTCAATGCCGAATTCCTCGGGCGTGACTTCATACGTCCGCACCTGCCCGTCGCGGACCTCGGCCACTCGTGTCGGGCCGGTAATGGTGATCTCGTCCAACCCGTCGGCCCCGTGGACGACCAGCGCCCTGCGCAATCCCAAAAGCGCCAGCGCTTCGGCCAGCTTCTCGACCAGATCTTCCGAATAAACGCCCACCACCTGCGCCGAGGTCCGCGCCGGATTGGTCAGCGGGCCGAGCAGGTTGAAGACGGTGCGCAGGCGCAATTCGCGGCGGGCCGGCTGCACGTACTTGGTGGCCGAGTGCATCAAGGGCGCGAACAGGAACGCGATGCCGACCTCATCCAGGCATGCGGCCACGCGCGCTGGCGGCAGGCCGATGTTCACCCCCAGCGCCTCCATGACATCCGCCGAGCCACACTTTGAGCTCACGCCGCGGTTGCCGTGTTTCGCAACGCGCACGCCGGCTCCCGCCACCGTCAGCGCGGTTGCCGTGGAAATGTTGAACGTGCCGCTGGCATCGCCGCCTGTGCCGCAAGTATCCACCAGAGCCTCGCGGCCGGTGCCGCTGACGTCCACCAGGCTGTCGCGCACAGTCGGCAGGGGCGTGGCGGCCGCGCGGATGGCTTCAGCGAAGCCCACGATCTCCTCCACCGTTTCGCCCTTCATGTGCAGCCCAACCAGCAGCGCCGCGATCTGTGCGTCGGTAGCTTCGCCGCGCAACACCTCTTCCATCACGGCACGCGCTTCCTCGCGCGAGAGCGACTGGCGGTGGTTGGCGATCTTGTGCAGCGCGTCGAGGATCATGGGGCGGCTTATTGTGCCACAGAGCGGATCGGGAGATCGGGTCATCGGGCGATTGATAAGCCTCTGGCTAGAGACCAGTAGCTAGAAGCCAACAGCGAAAAGCTAATTGCCAATTGCTCATCGCTCTCCTGTTTTGTAGAATCGATAGTTTGCTGTCACGAAAAAGAAGCTCACCGAGAAGACATGCTGTCCTGATACCACGATCATGAAAATTCACGAGTACCAAGCGAAAGCAATCCTGGCGAAGTATGGGGTCGCGGTTCCGCGCGGCGAGATGGTGACCACCCGCGAGGCGGCCGAAACCGTGGCCAAGAACCTGCTCGGCGCAGGCGCGGCGGCGGTGGTGGTGAAGGCGCAGATCCATGCCGGCGGCCGCGGCAAGGGTGGCGGAGTGAAGATCGCCAACTCCGCTGAAGAAGCCGGCGAGATCGCCGCCCGCATGCTGGGCATCAAGCTGGTGACGCACCAGACCGGCCCCGAGGGCAAGGAAGTGCATTGCCTGCTGGTCGAGGAAACGCTGCCCATCGAGCGCGAGCTCTACCTGGGCATCGTGATCGACCGCACGGAAGCGCGGCCAGTGTTCATGGCCTCAGCCAGCGGCGGCATGGAGATCGAGCAGGTGGCGGCCCAGAATCCGGATGCCATCCTGAAGGAGTACATCACGCCGGGCATGGGCTTGGAATCCTTTCAGGCGCGCAAGCTGGCCTTCGGGCTGGGGCTCAAGCCCGAGCAGATCAACCCGGCGGTGCATCTGATGACCGCGCTCTACCTCGCGTTCGAGGTGACGGACTCGTCGCTGGCCGAGATCAACCCCTTCATCACCACCAAGGATGGCCGCCTGTTCGCGCTCGACGCCAAAATCAACTTCGACGACAACGCTCTGTTCCGCCACAAAGACCTGACCGAGCTGCGCGACAAAAGCGAGGAAGATCCACTCGAGGTCGAAGCCTCGAAGTACGGCCTGAACTACATCAAACTGGACGGCAACGTCGGCTGCATGGTCAACGGCGCCGGTCTCGCCATGTCGACCATGGACATCATCAAGTACGCCGGCGGCGCGCCCGCCAACTTCCTCGACGTAGGTGGCGGCGCCAATGCCGAGCAGGTCACGCACGCCTTCGAGATCCTGCTCAGCGACAAGAACGTGCGCGCGGTGCTGATCAACATCTTCGGCGGCATCCTGCGGGTGGACACGCTGGCGCAGGGCGTGGTCCAGGCCGCCAAACAGACCAACATCAGCCTGCCCATCGTCCTGCGTCTCGAAGGCACGAACGTCGAGCAGGGGCGGGAGATCCTGAAGAAGTCAGGGCTAAATTGCATCGTGGCTGAGACCATGAAGGACGCGGCGGAGAAGGTGGTCGCGGCGGCGGGACGGTAGAACTGCTGGCTCTTAGCTTTTGGCTCTTGGCTTTTGGCCAAAAGCTAATAGCCAAAAGCCAAAGGCGCACCAATTGAGGTGTTATGAGCGTACTCATCGATAAATCCACGCGCGTGCTGGTGCAGGGCCTGACTGGCCGCGAGGGCACGTTCCACGCCAACGCCTGCGCGGAATACGGCACCAAGATCGTCGGTGGCGTGACCCCGGGCAAGGGCGGCACCACCCACCAGGGCTGGCCCATCTTCAACACGGTGCAGGAAGCCGTGGACAAGACGCTGGCGGACGCCACGGTGATCTTTGTCCCGCCTCCGTTCGCCGCCGACGCCATCATGGAAGCGGCCGACGCCGAAGTGGAACTCATCGTCTGCATCACCGAAGGCATACCCACGCTCGACATGGTGCGGGTATGGGAGTTCCTGCAGACGCGCCGCTCGCGCCTGATCGGCCCCAACTGCCCGGGCATCATCTCGCCCGGCAAATGCAAGATCGGCATCATGCCCGGGCACATCCACCGCGAGGGCAGCGTCGGGATCGTCTCCCGCTCCGGCACGCTGACTTACGAAGCGGTGCACCAGTTGACGCTGCGCGGCATCGGGCAGTCCACCGCCATCGGCATCGGCGGCGACCCCATCATCGGGACGAATTTCGTCGATGCCCTGGAGTTGTTCGAGAAGGACCCGCAGACCGAGGCCATCGTGATGATCGGCGAGATTGGCGGCAACGCCGAAGAGACGGCCGCGGAATACATCCGCAAGCACGTCAGCAAGCCGGTGGTATCGTTCATCGCCGGGCAGACGGCGCCTCCGGGACGCCGCATGGGACATGCCGGCGCCATCATCTCCGGCGGGCACGGCACGGCGGCGGAGAAAATTCATGCGCTCGAGGCTGCGGGCATCCGCGTGGCAAAATCGCCGGCTGCGATCGGCGAGACCGTAGTGGCGGCCATGGGCGCGCACGCTAAGGCCTAGTTGCCAGTTGCCAGTTGTCGGGCAATCTTTAGCAACTGACAACTGACAACTGACAACTGACCACTGACAACTGTTCTTATGAAGACACTGCAACGCACTTTTTCCATCATCAAGCCGGACGCCATGAAAAAACCGGGCGCCACCGGCGACATCATTTCCATGCTGGAGAAGAACGGGTTCCGCATCATCGGCGCCAAGATGCTGGAGATCAACAAGGCGCAGGCCGAGGGCTTCTATGCCGTCCACGCCGGCAAGCCGTTCTTCGATTCTCTGACCAACTTCATGTCGAGCGGGCCGATGATGGTGCTGGCGCTGGAGAAAGAGAACGCCATCGCCGACCTGCGCGAGCTGATGGGCGCCACCAATCCGGCCAACGCCAAGGAATGAACCATCCGCAAGAAGTGGGCGAGCAACATCGAGAACAACGCCATCCACGGCTCGGACGCGGAGGACACAGCCCGCTTTGAGCTGAGTTATTTCTTTGCGGGATACGAACTGGCGAGATAAAAGCGTTCTTGGCTTTTGGCTCTTAGCTCTTGGCTCACATTGTGCCAAGCCAAGTCCCAAGCCAAGAGCCAAAAGCCAAAAGCGAGTTTTTATGCCTCACGTACAAATCACCATGCTGAAGGGTCGCACGCTCGAGCAGAAGCGGAAGCTGGCCACGCGGGTCACCGATGCTCTGGAGCAGGAGTGCGGAGCCAGGCGCGAAGCTGTTTCCATCGCCATCGTCGAGGTCTCCAAGGAAGACTTCGCGTCGGCGGGAACACTGGTGGCGGACAAGAAGTAGGAAGGGCCCTGCTGTTAGCTCTTGGCTTTTGGCTTACGACTCACTCACGGGTAAGCCAAGAGCTAAAAGCCAATAGCTAAGAGCCGCTTTCACACCGGCTCGTACAGCGCAACCTGCCGCGACTCCGCCATCTTGGTGATGCCGTTGGTGACGTACTCGGCGAAGTATGAGGCGGCGCGGTGCGCGTCGAGCGCGGCCTGATCGTCGTATTGCTCGTAAAAACAGAACAGCCGCGGATCTTCCAGCGACTGGTGGCCGACATACATGCGGCAGCCCGGTTCTTTGCGCGTGTGCTCCTGCATTTTGCGCATGTATTGCTTCGTCAGCTCTTCCGTCCCTGCCCTCATGCGGAGATTCACCACCAGCACAATCATCGCATCACGCCCTTGCTTTCACCCGGTTTGGCATTCCCACCAAGCCCAACTGCGCCGTGAACTCTTCTAGGAACAGAGTTTGTTCGCGGTCGGGTCCGGTGGAAACCATGCCGACACGCGCTCCCGTCTCCTTCTCCACGAACTGCAGGTAGGCGAGCGCCTGCGGCGGCAGCTTCTCCAGACGGGTGATGCCGGAGGTGGGCTTCCGCCAGCCCGGCAGCTTCTCGTAAATCGCTTCAATGCGCTCGTAGCCGCTGGCGTGCGCCGGGATCTCGGACGTCTTCTTGCCACCGACCTTGTACCCGACGCAGACGGGGATCTCCGCCAGTTCGTCCAGCACGTCCAGCTTGGTCACCACGAGCCATGAGATGCCGTTGATCATGCGCGCGTAGCGCAGCAGCGGCAGGTCGAGCCATCCGCAACGCCGCGGACGTCCCGTGACCGCACCGAACTCGTTGCCGCGCTTGCGGAGTTCATCTCCCAGCGCGCCCTGGAGCTCGGTGGGGAATGGGCCTTCACCCACGCGCGTGCAGTAGGCCTTGGTCACTCCGATGACGGAGTCGATGGCGGTGGGCGCCACGCCGGTGCCGATGGCTGCGCCGCCGGAGGTGGCGCTCGAGGAGGTGACGAACGGATAGGTGCCGTGGTCGATATCTAGCATCGTGCCCTGCGCGCCCTCGAACAGCACCGATTCGCCGCCGGCGATGGCCTGGTTCAGCAGCACCGCCGTATCGCAGACGAAGGGCGCCACCTGCTCCGCGGCGCGCGCGTATTCCTCGTACATGGCGTCGGGATCGAGCGGTTCGGTGTTGAACAGCGCGTGGGCGATCATGTTTTTCTCCGCGCAGGCGTTGGCGATGTGCTTGCGCAGCAGCGCGGGGTCGAGCAGGTCGGCCACGCGCAGTCCGCGGCGTCCCATCTTGTCCTCGTACGCCGGGCCGATGCCGCGGGAGGTGGTGCCGATCTTGACGCGTCCCGGCGCATTCTCCGCCGCCAGTTCGATCATGCGGTGATAGGGCAGGATGAGGTGCGCGCGGTTGCTGATGAAGAGGTTGGGCGGTGCGGAATCGGACGAAGCCGCTCCCGGCCCTTTGATGGACACGCCGGCTTCGCGCAACGCTGCGATCTCCCGCAGCAACGCCATGGGATCGAGCACCACCCCGTTGCCGATGACCGCGCGGCATCTCTGGCGAAGGATGCCGCAGGGAATTAGTTGCAGGATGAACTTCTTGTCTCCGAGGATGACGGTGTGTCCCGCGTTGTGGCCGCCGGCATAGCGCGCCACGACCGAGAAGCTCTCCGAGAGGACATCGACAATTTTCCCCTTGCCCTCGTCGCCCCATTGGGCGCCGACCACCACGGCTGTGCTCGCGGACTTCATGGGTTCTTTCGCTCGGCTCGTGCGCACTTCTCACCCGCCGCGGTGTTCGTGGATCAGGATTACGAGGAAAACCAGCGGTAAGATTACAGAGCATGATAACAGTGAGTGGCGGGCCATCGCTAGAGCCGGGGCTCTGGTATAAAGCTAAAAGCCAAGAGCCAAGAGCCGCCCTTCATGCCCGAACTTCCCGAAGTCGAAACCATCGCACGCGGGCTGGCGCAGAACCTCACCGGCGACGTGATCGAGTCGGTGTGGCTGGGCAACAAGCACGAGCCGCTGAAGTCACCGCCGGGGGAGATCATCAGCACGCTGGAACAAGCGCGCATCGCGGGCGTGCGCCGCGTGGGCAAACACATCGTCGTCGACCTGAGTCGCCAGTCACCAGTCGCCAGTCGCCAGAAAAAGCCGAAGCAACAGGCGCAGTGGATCGTGCACCTGGGCATGACGGGGCGGCTGCTGATCGCACAACCCGATGTCGCGGTGGCGAAGCACACCCACGCCATCCTGCGGCTGCGTTCGGGCAGAGAACTGCGCTTTGTGGATCCGCGCCGCTTCGGGCGGCTGGCAGTGGTGCACCACGGTTTCGAGGCGCCGGGATCGGAGCCGCTGGATGTGGGAGTCGAATCTTTCGCAGGCCTGTTCCACCAGCGCAAGACGCCGATCAAGAGTGCGCTGCTCAACCAGAGCCTGCTGAGCGGCATCGGCAACATCTATGCCGATGAGTCGTTGTTCCGCGCCGGCGTGCGTC
Source organism: Terriglobales bacterium (assembly GCA_035604095.1). Taxonomy (GTDB): domain Bacteria; phylum Acidobacteriota; class Terriglobia; order Terriglobales; family Acidobacteriaceae; genus JAHFUA01. Next base: position 1,439 of record DATNJE010000237.1, on the reverse strand, counting down.
CTCGCAGGCGTGCCGCTTCGCTCACCCGAGCCGAGCTGCAGCGTCTCTATGTAGCGGTACAGGAGGTGCTGAACGAGGCCATCGCCGCCGGCGGTTCGTCGGTCTCCGATTATGTTGACTCGAACGGCGATGCCGGCTTCTTTCAATTTCAGCACCGCGTTTACGGGCGCGAAGGCGAGCCTTGCCTGGTCTGCCGCACGCCCATCAAGCGGATTGTCATCGCCGGCCGCAGTGCGCACTACTGCCCGAAGTGCCAGAAGTAGTTTCGAGTCTCGAGTTTCGAGTTTCGAGTCGAGCGTGGGCTGCGGCAGATTCAGAGCTTGAAACGTGAAACTTGAAACGTCGAACTCCTGCAGGATGATCTAAACTTACACGCCATGTCTTCCTACGCCATCGGAGTCGATCTGGGGGGGACGAACCTGCGCATTGCCGCCGTGGACGAGCGTGGCACGCTGCTGGAGAAGACCACCACCGGGACGCAAGTGGCGCGCGGGCGCGACTTTGTCATCAACGAGATGTGCGAGGCGATCCGCGCGACCGCGGACAAGTTCTCTTCTTCGACGCTGGCCGGCATCGGCATCGGCGTGCCCGGAATCATCGACATGGATACCGGCATGCTGCGCGAATCGCCCAACCTGCCCGGCTGGCACGATTACCCGGTGCGCGACGAGATCGAGCGGCGGCTGGGCACGAAGGTGATCCTCGAAAACGATGCCAACGCGGCGGCGCTGGGCGAACAATGGCTGGGCGCCGCGCGTGATTATGACGACATGCTCATGCTCACGCTCGGCACCGGAGTGGGCGGCGGCATCGTGCTCGGCGGCCGCGTCTGGCACGGGATGCGCGGCATGGCCGGCGAGCCGGGGCACATTACGGTCGAACCCGAGGGGCCGCCATGTCCTTGCGGCAACCGCGGATGCCTGGAGCAGTACGCTTCCGCCACCGCCGTGGTGCGCATGGCGCGGGAAGCTATCGCCCAAGGCAATTCGCCCGCGCTGGCGCGCGCTTCCCAGGAGAACGCTGAGGTCAGCGCCAAGAGCGTCTATCAGATGGTGGTGCAGGGCGACCCTGTTGCGCAGGAGATTTTCAGGCGCGTGGGATGGGCGCTGGGCATCGGTCTCGCCGACCTGATCAACCTGCTGAACCTGCCTATCTATGTGATTGGCGGCGGCGCGGCCAGCGCCTGGGACGCGTTTCTGCCGGCGCTGCTGGAGGAAGTGCGGAAGCATTCGTTTGTCTATCGCGCGACCGCTCCGGAGTCGTCCGGCTCCGGCAAGAAGACCATCATCACCCGCGCGCTGCTCGACAGCGATGCCGGCCTGTTTGGCGCGGCGCGGCTCCCCATGCTGGCTTCGGAAGTCTCCACCCAGGAGGGCGTGCGCCAGCGCGCGTGAGGCATTGCAGGGAAGACCTATCTCCGAATGAGCGGCCTTGAAGGG
>DATNJE010000236.1:0-5871 GCA_035604095.1 Terriglobales bacterium | reverse complement strand
CTCCTTGTACCTCACCGCCGGCACGTCGATGTGGATGTCGATGCGGTCGAGCAGCGGTCCCGAGATCTTGGACACATAGCGCTGGATCATCGGCTGGGTGCAATGGCAGTCGCGCGAAGCGTCATTGTGATACCCGCACGGGCACGGATTCATGGCCGCTGCCAGCATGAAGCGCGCCGGGAAGGTGAGCGACATGGCGGCGCGCGCGATGGAAACCGTTCCGTCTTCGAGCGGCTGCCGCAGGACTTCCAGCACGTTGCGCGGGAACTCGGGCAGTTCATCAAGAAAGAGCACGCCATTGTGCGCGATCGAGACCTCGCCCGGACGCGGCACCGCGCCGCCGCCGATCAGTCCGGCGTCGGAGATGGTGTGGTGCGGCGCGCGATACAGGCGTGTCCCCACCAGCCCCGCGCCGGAATCGAGCACGCCGGCCACGCTGTGGATCTTGGTGGTCTCGATCGCCTCCTCGAAGGTCAGTGGCGGCAGGATGGTGGGAATGCGCTTGGCGAGCATGGTCTTGCCTGAGCCGGGTGGGCCGATCATCAGGATGTTGTGTCCGCCGGCCGAGGCCACCTCGAGCGCGCGCTTGGCGGTCTGCTGTCCGCGCACGTCCTTGAAGTCCACGGTGAACTGCTGCGCCTCGTTCAGCAGGGCATCGGTCTGGACGCGCAGCGGAGCAGCGCCATTGCCATCGCCCGCGTTGAGCAGGTTGACCACGTCCAGCAGCGAGCGCACTGGAAAGACGTCCACACCGCTGACCACCGCGGCTTCGCGGGCGTTTGACCTCAGGGACGATGAGGTTGCGGATCTTCCGGGCGCGCGCCTCCACCGCGATGGGCAGCGCGCCGCGGATGCCGCGCACCCCGCCATCGAGCGACAGTTCGCCCACCAGCAGGTAGTCCACGACTTCCTTGCGCGTGAGCGCGCCATACGCCCCCAGGATGCCCATGGCCATGGGCAGGTCGAAGCCCGAACCCTCCTTCTTGATATCAGCAGGAGCGAGGTTGACGGTGATGTGCGTGGGCGGGATGTCGTAGCCGCAGTTCTTCAGCGCCGCGCGGATGCGCTCCCGGCTCTCCCGCACCGCCGCGTCGGGCAATCCAACGGTCATGAAGTGGTCGCCGTCGTTCAGCCGGATGCCGGAGACATCCACCTCGACCTCGATGATGTTGGCATCGATGCCGTAGACGGCGGCGCTGAGTGTCTTGAACAGCATGTGGAGCCGCCGAGTATACCGACGACCGCCCAGGCCGCAATGGGCTGTTCTACTCTATTGAAATAGCCACACAGGCACAGGAAATCGGCTGAGGTGTAGATCGGGTCATCGGGTGATCTCGAAGCTGCAACGAGAGGTTACAAACAGTGACGCAATGACCCGATGACCCGATCAGCCGATGGCCCAATCCATCACGCCCTATAGCGGGGCGGCCGGATGCCGTTCAGTCGCATGTACACGGCGCTCTCCCCGCGGTGGTAGGTGGCGTGATCGAGGAGAAAGCGAACCACCCGGCCCTTCGAGAATGGACGGTTCTCCAGAAACTGCACCCGCAGGTCGAGGTCAACGTCGGTCAGGTCGGCGGCGCCACGGTGCACGTAGGTAAACGACTCGCGCATGAGCGCCACCACGTCCGCCCTGGACTTCACCACTTCCTTGCCGGCTTCGCTGAACGTGAAGGTGGGTTGCGTCTTGTCCTGCACGAAGACTTCGAACAGGCTGCGCACCGACTCGGCGATGTGCACCATCTGCTGCCCGAAGGTCCGCTCCTCGGCCACGGGCCGAAAGCTGTAGAGCTGCTCTGGCATGGCCTCGGCGCACTCCACGGCGCAGGTGCGTGCCAGGCTGATCTCATCCATGAACTCGGAGACGGAATCGGCGGTGGGACCGCGCCGCAATCCGGGACGGGGATACCCGCCGCGCTCCGACTGCGGCCACATCGCCGGCGCACACCCGGCCACCAGGCCCAGCACCGAAACGCGCAGCAGCGCACGCCGGGAGAGAAAAGACATGATGACTCCCCTACCCGCTTCTACGAAAGGAAGCCGCGAAAGGTTCGGTGAATTTTATCCTTTTCTTCGTCGCCGAGGAGGCTGAGACTAGCAAAACTAAATCAAGATCTCGGCGCGCTCGGTGTCTCGGCGATAAAAATTCTGCCGCCTCGTAGCGGCATCATCGCGAGCGCATTGTCTCTCTCGACGTACATCGCGCGAAGGTGCCGGCGCGTTCCGATTTTTCTCTTGACATCGTTTTTCATTGACTCTATACATTCAATCACGAGCAACGGCACGTCAGTTGCATTCCATGAAGAATGGAAGGGAGAATAGAACCATGGCAACGAAGAAGAAGGCGAAGAAGAAGAAACACTAACCGCCTGGCCCGATCGTAAGAACGGGGACGCCGGCAAGCGTCCCCGAATTTTTTTGGGGCGATCGTTTTCAGCTCTCCGCCGCGCCCAGCGCCCGCTTTTCCCCGTCCAGCGGCAGTTCCGGCTGGCTCATCCCCGCACCCGCGAGGTTATGTACGCGATTCTCCAGTTTGCCCAGCGCGCGCGTGCTGTCGTCGTAACTCTTGCCCGCGTTCTTGAGGTGCGTCCCCAGCTTGTCGTAGACGTCGGTGAACTTTTCCAGTTCGAAGCGCAGCGATTCCATCTGGCGCAGGATGGATTCCGCCTGCTGGCTCACGTGCAGGCTCTTGAGCCCGACCACGATGGTGTGCAAGTAGGCGTAGAGCGAGTTGGGCGAAACCGGCATGACGCGCTTCTGCACGCAGTATTCGTAGAGTCCGTTGTCGTCTTCGTCGCGGATGATGGCTTCGTAATAGACGTTTTCAGCGGGGATGTACATGAGCGCGAACGGCAGCGTGCCCTCGGCGGGCTGGATGTACTTGCTGGTCTCGTCCACGCGCTTGCGGACATCTTTCAGAAACTCGCGGCGCGCAACTTTTTTCTCGTCATCGGTTCCGGCTGCGGCGATGCGCCGGAAACTCTCCAGCGAAAACTTGGAATCGATGGCCACCATTCCCTGCGGGAACAGCAGCACGGCGTCCACCTTCTCGCCGGAAGAAAACGCGTACTGCGTCCGGTACTGCTCGCGCGCGAACACCATGGCCAGCAGGTTTTCGAGCTGCTCCTCGCCGAAGCCGCCGCGCAACTTGGGCGCGGTGAGGATGTGCTGCAGATCGGCGATGGACTTCGAGAGCTCCGCCAGATGGCGCGCCTGCTCGCTCATCCCGCCCACCTGCTTCTGCAATTCGGCGAAGATGTTCTGCACGTGCGCCATGCGGTCGTTCACTTCCTTCGAAGTCCCGCTCATCGCCTTCACGTTCTCGTTCAGCCGGTCGCCGAGCTGGCGGTTCATCGCTTCCAGGCGTTCGGCGACGTTGCAGTTGACGGCCCCCAGCGCCTTCTGCACGTTGTCGCCCATGCCAGCGAGCTGGTTGCTAAACACGTCCACCACGCGGGAGACGGATCGATCCGTGCTCTCGCGCAGGACATGGAAGTCGTTGCGCAGGGCCTCGAGTGCTTGCGGGTCGGATGGCACCGGACGCCGCAATACCAGGACCACCGCTACCACCGCGACCAGCGCCAGCAGCGCGGTGACGAACGCCAGCGCGACGGCCAGCATCAGTTCACCCCCGCGGCCTGCACCTGTACCTGATAAAGCCTCTCTTCGGTCGCAGGACAGAGGTTGCGATACGCGCACCATCCGCAGTGGAAGCCGGGCGTGGGATCGAAGTTCCCGGCAGTGATCTCGGCCGCTACCTCAGCGACGCGCTGGCACGCCTCCGCCAGTTGCCGCGGATCGCGTTTGCACGCAACCTCGGTGTTGTCGGCCAGGTTGTAGAACACGAGACGCTCGGCGTCGTAATCCCACTTCTCGCGCGCCGCGAGCGCGTAGATGGAAAGCTGCAAGCTCCTCCTGGCGTGGTCCTCGGTGCGCGGCTTGCCGGTCTTGTAATCGATGATCGCGACGCGGTCGCCGGCGATCCGGTCAATGCGGTCCAGGCGTCCCTTGACGCGCACGCCCCCGAGCGTGATCTCGAAACTGCGCTCAGTCCCGATAACATCGGCCGGCGGAGCGGCCTGCTGCAGGCGCACGAATTCGCGCAATTGCTTCGATCCTTCCTTCTCGTAGAGGTCGCGCTGCACCGGATCGGCGAACCCGGCGTCCGCCAGTCCCGCGCGCAGCCACGCCAGCACTTCATCTTCGTTCTTGGGCCGGCCGGCGCGCAGCGACTCGTAATAATCGCGCAACAGAGTGTGGATCAGGTGGCCGTACTGCATCTGCGCCGCGACCTCGCCGGGGACGTTCCAGAAGCGCTCGATCTTGAACCGCAGCGGGCAAGTCTCGTATTTCTCGATGGCGGTGGCGCTCAACGCGCCGTCGAAAACGTATGGCGATGGCGGCGGGTTCAACAGCCACGCCCCCACTCCCGGGCCAGCCGCAACCGCTCCCGCGGCCAGATCGATGGTGAAGGGAGCAGCCTCCCTCTTCGACCAGTAGGGGCGCGCGTCACGATCGTCCATGAGGTCGCGCACGAAACCGGTAGGACGAGGGACCCGGGCGCGGCCGGGGCGCGCGCACAGCGTGAGCGTCTCCCGCGCCCGCGTCATGCCGACGTAGAACAGCCGCCGCTCCTCTTGTTTGTGGATCTCCTTGTCGTCGCCTTCGGCCACCAGCCCGCGCCGGAGCTGCTGGGGAACCTCAAACAGCTTTTCGCGGAAGCTGGTGGGAAACGAATTCTGGTTCGCGCGCAGCATGAAGACGTGCTCGAACTCCAGTCCTTTGGCGGCGTGCGCAGTCATAAGCTGCACCACGTTCGGGTCCGAGCCCTCATCGTCAGTCGGAACAGCGACAATGCCGCCAGCCTCGGGATAGTGGTCCATGTACGAGAGGAAGTGGGACAGCTCGTCGTTACCCGCGATCGGCTTCTTTGTCCAGTCGAGGACAAACTTCGCGAACGCAAGCACCGGGGGCGTGTTCCGGTCGAAAGCAAAACGCTCGAGCACGAACATCAGCACCGCGGCGGTGTTCATGCCCTTCATGCGCGCCGTTGCCCAAGCTTCTTCGACGGCGGCCACCACCTCGCCGCCGCCCGGGACCGCCTCCAGGACGCTGACGAAGTCGGCATCCTTCCCCGCATGCTTCAGCGCCTGGCGCAGGGCTTCGGCATCCACATGGAACATCGGGAGGGCGGCCACGCGGAACAAGCTGCCGCTGTCAGCCATGGAAGCCAGCACCCGCAGGCACGCCAGCAGGTCGCGCACTTCCGGCGTCTCCAGCGCGTTGAGTCCAACCACCACGAATGGGATATGGCGTGCCACCAGTTCGCGCACCAACAGGTTGCGGTGAGCATGCTGCCGGTAGAGAACGGCGATGCGGGGACTGCGGCGTTCTCTTGTACCATCGTGCCGCTTGCCGGACGCGCGGCGCAACTCTGCGATGCGGCCGGCTACATCGAACGCTTCCTGCTCGTCGCTCTTAGCGGCAACGATCTCCACTGGGAACTTGGGAAGCAACTCTCCCTGCTGTTGGTCGCACAGGTCGCGTGCGGATTCCAACGGCTCGCGCTCGAAGCCAGCGGACGCGACCGAGGGATTGCAGCGAATCACGGCATAGCCGCATTTCAGTATCGGAGTGCGTGAGCGCTGATTCTCAATCAGCGTGGCGCGCTTGGTTTTCGGGAACCGGTGGGCGAATTCCTGGAACGCCGCGGCAGAAGCCCCGCGGAAGCGGTAGATCGCCTGGTCGGGATCTCCGACCGCGAAAAGATTCTGTTCGGTACCGGCCAGAAGCTGCGCCAGTTCGATCTGCGCCAGGTTGACGTCCTGGAATTCGTCGAGCAGCAGGAAGCGCGTGCGGCCCTGCTCGGCT
>DATNJE010000235.1:0-2105 GCA_035604095.1 Terriglobales bacterium | reverse complement strand
CAGCTTCCGCGACATCTTCTCCGGCATTTTCGGCGGCGGGGGCCGTGGCGGCTTCAGCCCCGAGGCCGCGCAACCCGAAGCCGGCACCGATCTCGAATACCAGGTCAACGTCGGCTTCTGGGACGCCATCAAGGGTTCGGTGATGCGCCTGAACATCGCGCGCCGCGACCTCTGCACGAACTGCCACGGGCGCGGATTCATCCAGGCCGCGGGCACCTGCCCCGAGTGCGGCGGCAAAGGACAGATCACGCAGACCGCCGGCCGCATGAAGTTCAACGTGCAGTGCCCGCGCTGCCACGGGACCGGCAAGAACGTGAGCGTGTGCAGCGTGTGTGGCGGCGAGGGCACGGTGAACCGCACCGAACCGCTCGAAGTGCGCATCAAGCCCGGTACGCGCGATGGCCAGCGCGTCCGCATCCCTGGCAAGGGCAACGCCGGGATGATGGGCGCGCCTGCGGGCGATCTTTACATCATCGTGCGCACCGGCGAGCATCCGGTCTTCCGCCGCGAGAGCGACGACATCCATGTCACGGTGCCCATTACCGTGACCGAGGCGGCGCTGGGCGCCAAGATCGAAGTCCCGACCATCGAGGGACGCTCGCTGTTGCGCATTCCGCCGGGCACGCAGAGCGGACAGAAGCTGCGCCTGCGCGAAAAAGGCGTGTCCTCGGCCACCCGCGAGGGCGCGCGCGGCGACGAGATCGTGGAAGTCAAGATCATCGCGCCATTCCCCAAGGACGAGCGCTCGCGCGAGATCCTGCGCGAGTTTGCGCGCCTGAACCCGGCCGACCCGCGGGCGGAGTTGTGGAAGCAGGTTTGAGAGGCGGCAATCAGCAATCTGCGCTCAGCCATTTCTCGGCGGGTGCGACTGAATGCTGAGTGCTGACTGCTGAGTGCTATATGGCTAAGCGAAAGTCAAAAGGCGCCTACTTGTTGAGCCGTTTTGCGGGCGTGAGCGCAGCGGGAGCCCGCAGGCGAAATCCTGAGCGAAGCGAAGGAACTCATGGCTAAGCGCAAATCAAAGGGCGCGTACATGATCTCGGCCGTGGCCGAGATGTACGGCATCCATCCGCAGACGCTGCGGCTCTACGAGCGCGAAGGACTGCTCAAGCCTTCGCGCACCGAAGGCAACACTCGCCTTTACACCGACGAAGACCTGCAGCGGCTGGAGTTCATCCTGTCGCTGGCCCGCGAACTGGGCGTGAACATCGCCGGCATCGCCATCATTCTTCAAATGCGCGAGCGCATGGAAGCCATGCAGAAGGAGATGCAGGAGTTCTTCACCTACATCCAGAAAGAGATGCTGGCGCGCTCCCAGGCCGACGTGGACGCCTCGCGCGGCGCCATCATCCCCATCCGGCCGACGGTCGAGCCCCCGGGCCGTGCGCCCGCGCGGGAACGCAAGCGGTAAATCCCACCCACTCTTTAGGTTGTCATCCTTCGCCAGGCAAAGCCGGGCGGAGGATCTAGCGAGGTGACTTGTGCCACCCGCACCGGTGGCGCATGCGACGTCGCCAGATTCTCCCGCTTCGCTTCGCTACGCGGAAGAATGACCATTTAGGGGAACAGGCGGATACGAGGAGCGGCAAGCTGCCAGCCGTCACGGAGCTCTGGGTGTAGTATTGTCAGCCGCTGATGCTGCCCTTCAAGCTCATCTACAGCGACGCGTACTACCTGCCGATCGGAGAACACGTCTTCCCGGCCGAGAAGTACCGGCTCATCCAGCAGCAGTTGCTCCGCACCGGCGCCGCCGCGCCCGACGACTTTCTCACCCCCGGGCCCGCGCGCGATGCCGATGTCCTGCTGGCGCACACGCCGGCATGGGTCACCAAATTGCGCAGTGGCACGCTCTCCTCGCGTGACGAGCTGGTGATGGAGGTCCCCTACTCGATGGAACTGGTGCGCGCCTTCTGGCTGGCCGCCGGAGGATCGATCCTGGCGGCACAGTGCGCGCTGCGCGACCGCGTGGGCATCAGCATCGGCGGCGGGTTCCATCACGCCTTTGCCGACCACGGCGAGGGCTTCTGCATGATCAACGATATAGCGGTCGCCATCCGCAAGCTGCAGCACGAAGGCGCGATCGCCCGCGCCATGACCGTGGATTG
>DATNJE010000234.1:0-5326 GCA_035604095.1 Terriglobales bacterium | reverse complement strand
GCCGGTCTGCGCCGCCTGGCGCAGCAGTTCGATCAACTGCTCGCCGTTCGACAGCGCGTTCAGGTAGAACCAGAGGAACTGCCGCATCTGGTCGATGACGGACTTGAACTCGTCCACCGCTTCCACCATCACCGACTGGTCCGAACTCATGCAGGAACCGTCGAGCAGAGATTCCTGCAGCGAACGCTGCAACAGCCGCAGCTCGTCGGTGATGCCGCGCATGTGGTCCGCTGTTTCCTTCAAGATGCCTCGCCCGGATTGATTAAAGCCAGCTTAGCTTAACGCCGGCCCTGGAGGCCGCAAAGTAACCGAGGTAATGAGACTGCCGCGCGCGCCGCACCATCAGGACAGTTACTCACGGGTGAACCTTTGGAACCGCCCGCGACTCCAACTCCTTCGTCAGATACGCCCTTACGTTTTCGCTGAGCCGCGACTGCCGCATGATTTCACGCAAGGCCTCGGTGGGCAGGCTGCGCGCGAACACCAGCACGCGCCCCAGCGGCGTGCCGGGGTGGCGCAGAAGCGCGCGTTGCACCTCGCGGCGCAACGACCACTTGCGATGCCGGCAAATTGCTTCCGCCAGTGCCTCGGGCGCCCGGTCCTTCATCAGCGCCTTCACCACCGGCGCCTCGGTGAGCCGCGGATTCTCGAGCGCGGCTTCGACGATGCGCGGCTCGGAATCGAGCAGAAGCGCGCCGGCCAGCCGCCCGGAGCCCCGCTTCGCTAGCGTCAGACGCTCGCCCAGCGAAATGGTTTCCCGCCGGTTGAAGAGGGCTTCATCGGCGGCCGCTTTCACGTCGGTGGCGACCGCCGGCGTGAGCGCCACCTGCATCAGTTCGAAGGTGTGCAGGTGTTTGAGCAGCGGCAGCGAGACGAAGCGCGGCGTGTGCGGATGGGTCACCAGCGCCAACAGCACCTTGCGGCTTTTCTTCAGCGCGGGATGCCTGGCGAGTTGCTCCAGCCCGCTGGCCGGCAGGTCACGGCGTTCGAGCAGCGCCAGCGCCAGATCTTCGGTCAGGCGCGGATCGCCGGCCGCGGCGCACAACCCCTCCGGCGAAGGGTCATGGATCAACTGCTCGATGGGCTGGAGAACGTCAGCCATGCGGATTCAGTTTCGGAGAGACTACGCGGACGCCGTTTCCGGCGGAGCCTTGGCGCGCGCGGCTTGGCGCGCCATCAGCAGCGCTCCTTCCGCGGGCCTTCTTTTGCCGGGCGCCACGCGAGCTTCCGGACGGCGGTCGGACAGGTCCGCAACCAAAGCATCTCGCACCTCGGACGAGTTTTCCAGAACACCGCCGTACATGGCCACCTCGACAGGCGTGGGAGCGGTCCAGAGGCTGCCGAGCACGTCAGAAGCGAGCAACGAGAGTTCGCGGCCGGCGCGGGCGAGGACACGCTGGGCGATGGGATCGCTGGAGACGGCGACGATGGGAAATAGAGCGGCAAAATCGGGAGCGGGCGATCCGTGCAGCACTCGGGCGAGTTCCTGAAGATCCTCAAGCTTCCAGGCCTTGAGCACGGCATGCAGCATGGCGGGGCTGTGGCCGTTCTCGCTGGCCAGCAGCACCAGTTCCACAGCGGTTCGGCCAATCCACTCGCCGGAGCCGGGATCGCCGGTGGCGGGCGCCAGGCCGCCGGCCCGCGCCTTCTCGCCCTGGCGGTTGCGTCCCCAGGCGATGGAGCCGGTGCCGGAGATGACGATCACTCCCTCGCCGCCATCGAATGCGGCGTGATGCGCGACCTCCGTGTCGCCCACCACCACGATCTCGCCGGCGACGATCTCTCCCAGCAAACCGCGAATGGCCGCCACCGAACCCGCCTGCGAAACGCCGGCCACCCCGATGCAGGTGCGGCTGATCTGCGATGCGGCCAAACCGGCGCCCGCACACGCTCGCTGGACGCCTTCCCGCAGCGCGACGCCGGCAGCTTCCTCTCCCACGCGGGCGATCTTCGAGGAACTCGATCCCGCCCAGCCCAGCACCGCGGTCTCGTTTCCCACCATGCACTCGGTCTTGGAACCGCCGCCGTCAATCCCGAGAAAGAAAGCCATTGCCGTAGTTTCTACCACAGGTGTGAGAAAATTCGTTTCAAGTTTCACGTTGGTCTTCGTGAAACGTGAAACCTGAAACGTGAAACGTTAAGCGGAGGCCCGCATCAACCGGCTGGACCCGATCGACCTGGCGATCATCACGCTCTATCTGGCGGCGATCACGGCCTTCGGACTGCGCTTCCGCAAATCGCAACGCAGCCTGCGCGATTACTTCCTGGCGGACCGCAACATTCCCTGGTGGGCGATCGCCCTCTCCATCGTCGCCGCGGAAACCAGCACCCTGACCATCATCAGCATCCCCGGGCTCGCGTTTGACACCGATCTGGGCTTCCTGCAAGTCGTCTTCGGCTATCTGCTGGCGCGCGTGATCATCAGCGCGCTCTTCATCCCGCAGTATTTCCGCGGCGAGATGTATACCGCCTACCAGTTGATCGAGCGGCGCTTCGGCAGGACGCTCCACTCGCTGACCGCCGGCCTCTTCCTGGTGACGCGCGCGGCGGCTGAAGGCGTGCGCGTCTTTGCGGTGTCAATCGTCGTGGCGATCGCCATCGGCACCGGCGAAGTCGCCTCCATCGCCATCATTACCTTGCTGACCATGATCTACACCTTCGAAGGCGGCATGGCGGCGGTCATCTGGACGGACGTGGTGCAGACGGTAATCTACGTGGGCGGGACTCTGGTGGGATTCTTCACCATCCTGCACGCGGTCCCAGGCGGGTGGGCAGGGGTGCACGCGATGGCCGACGCCGCCGGCAAATTCCGCGTTTTCGATTTTTCGCCCGCACTGCACAAGACCTACACCTTCTGGGCGGGGATCATCGGTGGAACATTTCTCACCACCGCCAGCCACGGCACCGACCAGTTGATGGTGCAGCGGTTGCTCTCGGCGCGCAGCGAGCGGCAATCGAAGGCCGCGCTGCTCTCGAGCGGCGTGGCGATCCTCTTCCAGTTCACGCTTTTCCTCGTCGTCGGCGTGATGCTGTTCGCGTTCTACCGCGGTGTGCACCCGGCGGGATCATCCGATCGCATCTTCCCCACGTTCATTGTGCAGCACATGCCGCACGGGATTTCGGGACTGTTGATCGCGGCCATCCTGGCGGCGGCGATGTCGAACCTGAGCGCCGCGCTCAATTCACTTTCTTCGACGTCGATCGTCGATTTCTATCTGCGGCGGAACCCGGAGATGAGCGAAAAGCGGCGGGTGGCGGTTTCGCGGCTGGCGACCATCGCATGGGCGCTGGTGCTGTTCGGGCTGGCGCTGGTGTCTCGGCGCGGCGGGCGGGTGGTGGAGGTCGGGCTGTCGATCGCGTCGGTGGCCTATGGAGCACTGCTGGGTGTGTTCCTGCTGGGCATGCTGACGCGGCGCGCCAACCAGCGCGGGGCGATCGTCGGGATGGCCTGCGGGCTCGCGGCTGAAATCTATGTGTGGACGGCGACGCGCGTGCCCTGGACGTGGTACGTGGTGATCGGCACCGCGGTCACCTTCCTGGTGGGATACGCGGCCAGCGCGGCGGAAGGTGAAAGCAATCCGTGAGTATCCGCGCCAATCCGTCGCTAGCGCGGATCCAGAGTTGACGTGTCTAATCTTGATGAGGTGAAGGGGCACGGCTTCCAGCCGTGCCGCTAACGTCCGCACATGAACGGGCCTTTAGGCCCTGAGGGAGATTTCCTCAGCGGCTAAAGCCGGGTTCTTGCCTGCCTTTACGGCACGCCTGAAGGCGTGCCCCTTCACCTGCGTCTAACGATTGTGATTTCCTAATTGCTAGACCGTTACCACCTCAACGCTGTGGACGCTACGCAACTGCCGCGACTTCTCGTAGATGCGCACATACTCGCGGGCGGACTTGGTCCAGGAAAAATCCTTCCCCATGCCGTTGCGCATCAGGTTTTGCCAGCCGGTCTGGTCCTTGAAGGCGGTGAGCGCCTGGCGGATGGTCCCGAGCAGCGCGTCGCCGGTGTAATCGCTGAACTTGAAGCCGGTGCCGCGGTTGGTGCGCGCGTCCCAGGGCTCGATAGTGTCGTCGAGGCCGCCGGTAGCGCGGACCACGGGTACGGTACCGTACTTCAGGCTGTATATCTGGTTCAGCCCGCAGGGCTCGTAGCGCGAGGGCATGAGGAACATGTCAGAGCCAGCCTCGATCTTGTGCGCCAGCCCGTTGTCGAAGCCGATTCGCACCAGGATCTTCTGCGGAAACTGCTGGTTGAGCTTGCGGAACAAATCTTCGTATTCCTTGTCGCCGGTGCCGAGGGCAACGATCACCATGTCTTCCCGCGCCAGCCGGTCGATGACCTGCGCGATCAGGTCAAAGCCTTTCTGCGCCGCGAAGCGCGACACGATGCCGATAACGGGCAGCCGCAAGTTGGGCGTGGTGACGCCGAAATCCGCCAGCAGGTCCTGCTTGCAAGCCAGCTTGCCGCTGAGGTCGTCGGGCGCATAGTGCGCCTTGATGAAGGTGTCGGTCTGCGGACTCCACACCTGATAGTCCACGCCATTGAGGATACCGGTGACGGTAGCGGCGCGACTGCGCAGCACTCCTTCCAGGCCGAAGCCGTATTCCGCGGTCTGGATCTCCTGGCTGTACTTGCGGCTGACCGTGGTGATGAAGTCGGAAAGCACCAGCGCGCCCTTCAGGAAGTTCACCTTGCCGTAGAATTCCATCTTGCCGATGGTGAACAGGTCCCACGGCAGCATCAGCAGCGGCAGAGTTTCGGGAGGAAACTGTCCCTGGTATCCCATGTTGTGAATGGTGAAGACCGAGGACACGGCGCGGAACGCCGGGTCATCGGCATAGAGCGTTTTCAGCAGAATGGGCACCAGCGCCGACTGCCAGTCGTGGCAGTGGAAGACTTCTGGGGCGCCGAAGATCTTGGAGGCCTCCAGCACCGCGCGCGAGAACAGGGCAAAGCGCTCAGCGTTGTCCGAATAGTCGCCCGCGGGCGCGCCGTAGAGCTGCTCGCGGTCGAAGAACGGAGGATAGTCGATGAAGTAGAATTTGACGCCGGCATGGGTGCCGCCGTCGAGGACCGAGCAGAAGCGGTACTCGTCGTCAAAGGGCACGGTGACGCTGCGCAGCAGGGTGCGCGGATTGTTGAGCCGGGTTTGGCGGTACTTGGGGAGGTAAACGTCCACCTCGTGGCCGATGGCAGCCAGAGCAGGAGGCAGAGCGCCCACCACGTCGGCGAGACCGCCGGTTTTCGAGAACGGAACACACTCCGAGGCCACAAAGGCAATGCGCATCCAACAACCTCCGGAATTCCACCGAGTGGAAGTTAAGT
>DATNJE010000233.1:0-2722 GCA_035604095.1 Terriglobales bacterium | reverse complement strand
CATCAAGCTTGCGCCGCGTAACGCCCGTGGCAAGGTCGAATACGCCGTGACGTTTTCGATCCTCAAGCCTGTCGACCTGAGCAAGAGCAACCACACCCTGATCTATGACGTGGTGAACCGCGGCAACAAGGTGATTACCGGCACCCTGAACGTGGGTGCGACCACCGCTAACCCGGCCGGCGACGGATTCCTGGAGAGCCAGGGATTCATCCTCGTCTGGAGCGGGTGGCAGGGCGATGTGTTAGCCGGCGGCGGGCGCCAGATCATGACGCTGGTCCCGGTGGCACACCACAGGGACGGCTCCACGATTACCGGTGAGGTGCGGCAGGAGTACACGCTCGCGGCGGCGGCCAGCACCGTGTTCCTGGCCGGCAGCGGCGGAACAGCGACGGCATCGATCCTGACCCCCACCCTCGACAATTCCTCGGCGACGCTCACCATGCGCGTGCACCAGGACGACCCCAAGGTGCTCATCCCCAACAGCCAGTGGGCGTTCGCGGACTGCACCAGCACGCCTTTCCCCGGCACTCCCAGCAACACGAAGGCCTGCCTGCAGGGCGGGTTCGACACCAATCACATCTATGAACTGGTGTACACCGGCATGAATCCCCAAGTGCTGGGAATCGGGTTCGCCGCCACCCGCGACCTGGTCGCGTTCCTGCGCGGCAGTACCCGGAAGCACCACCATCATGATCGCGATGACGACGACAGCGACGCGTCCGCTCCGGTCAATCCGCTGGCCGGCGCCGTCCACAGCACCATCGGGTTCGGCGTGTCGCAAAGCGGCCGTTTCCTGCGCACCCTGCTCGACCTGGGATTCAACGAGGATGAGAACGGCAACCGGGTGTTCGACGGGCTCGACCCGGAGATCGCCAGCTACCGCATCTCGCTGAACATCCGCTTCGCGCAGCCCACGCGCCTGGCGGGCACGCAGCATACCGAGAAGCAGTTCCCCGGCCAGGAGTCTCCCACCACCTGGGAAGATAGCTACGATCCCTTCTCCGGCATCGGCGGATCGATCCAGGACCGCTGCCGGAAGAGCCACACCTGCCCCAAGGTGTTCAACACCGTCAGCAGCACCGAGTACTGGCAGGCTGGGATGTGGGCGACGACGACGGATTCCGATGGTGACCGCGACCTGGACATCCCCGACAACGTCCGCATCTACCACTGGTCAAGCACGCAGCACGGCGGATCGCAGCCCGCGGTCGCGCCGGGCCACAACGCCATCTGCGAGCAGCTCAGCAACCTCAACTCCTACACTTACAACTTCCGCGCCTTGCTGCTGCGGTTGCGGGAGTGGGTGGTGAACGACAGAAAACCGCCGCACAGCCGCTACGCCAGCCTCAGGAATGGCCTTCTGGTGCCCGCCGCCCACGTGAACTTTCCCACCATCCCCGGCGTCACCTTCGCGGGGCAATTCAACAGCCGGCAGGTGCTCGATCGCGGACCCGGGTTCAATTCCAAGAACGACTCGGGCGTGATGGATGAACCTCCGGTGGTGCGCTTCACCTACGGCGAGCTGCTGCCCCAGGTGAATGCGGACGGCAATGAAATGGACGGTGTCCGATCGACCCAGCTCCGCGCCCCACTCGGGACTTACTCCGGGTGGAACACGCGGGCCACGGGCTTCGGCCATCCGGACACGTGCGACCTGACCGGGCAGTACATCCCGTTCGCCATCCATGCGGCTGACCGGCACGGCGACCCGCGGCTGTCGGTGGAGGAGCGCTACGGCTCGAAGGCGGGATACATCGCAGCGGTCACGCAGGCAATCCAGGACCAGCTTAACGAGGGTCTGCTGCTGCCCGCCGACGCCGTCACTATCCTCAGCCAGGAGAACGCCAGGAACATCGGGATTCCCTAGGAGACTTGCTCTCCCCCAGTGTGAGCCCCCGTCGTCCGCGGCGGGGGCATTTTTCTTGGCGGCGTCTCCAGGATCACACTTCCCGGCGGGCTGGGTTATATTGTTTTATACCCCGGTGATCCATTTCCAATCACAACACAAGACTTGGGTAACGGCAGGCGTGTTGCTGTGCTTGCTGGCCGCGGGCTGCGGCCGGAAGATCGGCAAGGCCAAGGAGTACGCCTACGTCTCGGGGCAGGAGGCCTTCCTGCGCGACCAGGTCGCGACCGTCTATAAGAAAGTGGGCAAGGTCCAGAACGGCGAGCGCGTCGAGGTGCTGGAAAAATACCGGCGGTTTGTCCGCGTGCGCAATGAGGCCAACGAGGCCGGCTGGATCGAGGTGCGCTACCTGACTAGCGCCGAGGTCTATGAGCAGTGCCAGAAGCTGGCTGCCGAGCACGCCGCCGACCTGGTGCAGGCGCCCGGCACCACGCGCTTCGCCACCAATCTGCACGTCACGCCCGAGCGCGAAGGCGAGCACCTCTACCTGCTCAAGGAGGGGGCGAAGGTCGAGCTGCTGGCGCGCGCGTCCTCGGAGAAGCCTGTGCCCCAGGGCGGCGCTCAGCCCAAGCCGGTGGCCGCCAAGAGAGGCAAGGAGAAGAAGGAGAAGGAAGAAGGCTCGTCCAAGCCGATGGAGGACTGGTGGCTGGTGCGCGTGCCGCTACCGCCCGGTACTTCCGCCCCGGCGCGCGTGGGATGGGTGCTGGCGCGCATGGTGGACATCGACGCGCCGGTTGAGATCGGGCAGTACGCGGAAGGGCAGCGCATCATCGCGTTCTTCGTCCTCAACCAGGTGGAGGACCTCAACAAGCAGGT
>DATNJE010000232.1:0-3277 GCA_035604095.1 Terriglobales bacterium | reverse complement strand
ACGGCAAATCCTCCGGAACTTGCACCAGCACCCGTCCGCCCGGGGTCAGTTGGTAGGGCCTGCGGGTGGGATCGAGGGGCGCGCCGCGGAGATATCCCCCTGCCACCATCTCGGCCCAGTTGGCGGGCCAGCGCCCGGTGCGCTCGTGGAACCCGGCCGCCAGCTTTTCCAGCAGCGAGACTTCCTCGTCCACCTGGAGCGCCCGCAGATGCTTGGCAGCATTAGCGCGGATATCATCGTTGTCCGTGGTCTCATAAAGGCTGGACCACAGGAGGCGAGCGGTCTGGAGATCGCCGGCATGCTGCGACATCTGGGCGGCCATCACTTTCATCCAGGAAAGCGCGCCCGGAACGCGCGAGCCGCGCTCAAAGGCATCGGCGGCGGCCGAGTAGTCGTGGCGCTCGAAGTAATGGATGAACCCCAGGTTGTAATAGAGCCTCCACTCGGAGGGATTCTCGCGCACCCCGCGCTCCACCAGACGGACGGCGGCATCCGGGTCGCCGGCACCCTCGGGCGGCTTCTGCGCCAAAAAAACCGCGCCGAACTCATACGCTACCACCAGATGGGGATCGAGCGTGGTGGTGATGTCGAGCAGCGGCTCGAGCAACTTGTAACGCCTGGAGCGGACGTAATGGTGAACGCCGAAATACTGCACCGCGCGCGTCCAGTAGATGTCGGCCAGCAGGCCGTTGTAGCCCAGAGTCATGCGCCGGAGGATTTTCGGCGAAGGAACGTAAAGCGCCTCTTCCGCCGTCGCGCCCGCGCGGAGATGGTCGAGGCGGCGCACCGTCAGGCTGGCGCCGGCCAGCGAGGCGGCCAGCACGATGGCAGTGATCAGAACTGTGCTTTTCTGCGCGGTCACTTCAGATTCCTGTACTCGAAGACCAGAATGGCGCCGCACAGCGCTGCGGCTGCGTAGAACATTGAGTACACGGTGTTGTAAAGGATCAACGACGCGGCGATTGGCTGCCCGTGGGCCACCGACGATATGACGTTGAGCGAAGCAAAGTTCGGCACCACGTAAGCCGCCAGCGTGGCGAACACGCGAGTTGCGCCGTGGCTCATGGCGGCAAAGGCCCGCAGGTCCTCGGCGAAAGTGCCGATCACGAACAGCGCCAGCGCCATCACCGCCGAGAGCACCGGCGAGGAGAAGGTCGAGAACAGCAGCGCCAGCGCCGTCACCACCACGAACTCCAGGATGATGAAGTAGATGGCCACCACCAGCCAGCTATCGGCGCGCTCGAAGTGGCGGGCCAGCAGGAGCAGCGCGGCGAAGAAACCGATGGCCATGCAGAGCGTGTTCACCACCAGCGTCCAGGCCAGCCCGCCGAACTTGCCCACGATGAATTCCCAGCGCCGCACCGGGCGCGACAGGATGGTGTAGAGCGTCTTCTTTTCCATCTCCTTCGAGACCAGCCCGATGCCGATGAAGATGGCGATCACCACCCCGAAGACGGAGATGGCCGTCAGGCCGAGGTTGACGAGCACGATGCGCTGGATGCCGATGGAGATCTGCCCGAACAGCAGCGCCGCACCCACCAGCAGCAGGGCAAAGAAGATCAGGTTGTAGAGGACGTGGTCGCGCACGGCCTCACGGAAGGTGTTGAACGCGACAGCGGAAATGCGATTCATGGTCTTAGGAAGCAGCTAGCAGGAGGCAGGAAGCAGGAAAACCCATACCCGCCTCCTGCTTCCTGCCTCCTGCTTCCTGCATCCTCGATTCATCGTGCCACCTCCACTTTCCCGGTCTTCTCGCCCAGCCGCTCGATGAAATAGTCTTCCAGCGTGGCGCGGACGGGGGTCAGCGAGATCAGCCGTGCTCCCTGGCGGCGCAGCGCATCAAGGGCTTCGTCCTGCCGGCTTTCGGCGATGATGGCCTGCACCGTTTCCCCGGTAGCATGACATTCAGCGCCCAGGGCGGAGAGCAGCGTGATGCCCTCCAGTCCGTGGAAAAGGATCTCGATCCTGCTCTGGGTGCGCGCCGTCAGCTCGTCCACCGCTCCCACCCCGCGCAGTTCGCCCCGGTGCAGGATGGCGACGCGGTCGCACAACGCTTCGGCGTCGGAAAGGATATGCGTCGAAAAGAAAACGGTTTTGCCTTCATCCTTCAAGGTTTGGATGAGGTCACGGACCTCGCGCCGGCCCAGAGGATCGAGTCCTGACATGGGTTCATCGAGGAAGACCACCTTGGGGTCGTGCAGGATGGCTTGCGCAATGCCCACCCGCTGCAGCATGCCCTTGGAAAGCTTGCGAAGCTGGGTGCGCGCCGACTGGCTCATGCCCACGCGCGCCAGCATCTGCTCCACCCGGCGCGTACGCTCGCGACCGGGCACGCCGGAGAGCTGAGCGTAGTACTCCAGCAGTTCCGCGGCTGTCAGATAGTCGTAGAAATAAGGCTGCTCGGGCAGAAAGCCGATCAGCGACTTCATGCGTGGGTCGGCGATCTCCATCCCGAGGATGCGGGCCGAGCCGCCGCTGGGAAAGATGAGACCCATCAGCAGCTTCAGCGTGGTGGTCTTCCCGGCGCCGTTGGGTCCGAGATAGCCGAAGACCTCGCCTGCTTCGACCGACAGGTTCAAGGGCTTCAATCCCGCGACCCGGCGCTTGCGCCAGAATCCGATGCTGTAGCTCTTTTCCAGGGCGAAGGTTTCAATGGCCGGCATGGCGCGCGTCGCGCTTAATTATAAGCGAGGAAGAGTTGCAGCCAATGATGTCGCTGGTGCGTGCAATGCAGGATGCAGGAAGCAGCTTGCAGGGGAGAACATCAAGGAACCCTGATGTTCCTGCCGCCCGCGTTCTGCATCCTGTTGCCTAAATGGGGGTGCCGTTGCTCAAGCAGTTGGAGGTGCTGCCGGGGTCGAACTTGATCACGCCCGAGGCGTCACTGCAGAAGTAGCGTTGCCCGGTGGTGCCGGGGCTGACCGGGGTTCCTGTGGATTGGTAGGTGGGAATGGGCGTGGTCGAACCGCAGCCGGATAGCGCGAAGCTGTAGCCGCTCTTGATACCGCTGGCCAGGTTGGCATCGATCAAGCCCGACGCCGTGGAGGTGGCGGACGCGCTGCCACTGGTCGGACCCAGCGCGGACAAGGTGCAGGTGAAGCCCGTACTTGGATAACTGGTGTTGTAGGTGATTTCCGCGGTGTTGAGCGTGCGCAGCGAACCCACGGCAGAAGCCTCGTTGGCCGAAATGCGCGAGCGCAGCAGGTTGGGAATGGCGATGGCCGCGATGATCAGGATGATGGCTACGACGATCAAAAGCTCGATCAGCGAAAATCCT
>DATNJE010000231.1:0-3135 GCA_035604095.1 Terriglobales bacterium | reverse complement strand
CCCGATGGTGGCGCGATTCCAAAGACCGCCTGCATCAAGCTCAGCGACCGACACGTTGAACGCCGCTCGCAGACGGACTTTTACACTGCGCACCACCTGGCGCCGATCTTTGAGCGATTGCGCGGCTTCGATGTGGAGTTCGAGGGTGAGGAAGGCAATCATGGAGGGACTAGGGGCTAGAGGCTAGGGATCAGAAAGCCTAGCCTCCAATCCCTAGCCACTAGCCCCCGCTCTTACGCGATGACTTCCGACGCGATTCTCTCCGTCGCGAAGGCCTCGATCACGTCACCGATCTTGACGTCGCCGTAGTTCGCGATCGAAACGCCGCACTCCATGCCGTTGTGCACTTCTTTGGCATCGTCTTTGAAACGGCGCAGCGATCCAACCTTGCCTTTGAATACGACCACGTTGTCGCGCAGCAGGCGCACTTCGGAGTCGCGCTTGAGCAGGCCGTCGGTTACGCGGCAGCCGGCAATCGTCCCGACTTTCGGGATGCGGAACGTCTCCAGCACCTGGGCGCGCCCCTGGTAGGTCTCTTTGATCGTGGGCTCAAGCAGGCCGCTCATGGCGCGCTTGATCTCGTCCTGCAGTTCGTAAATGATCGAATGCAGACGGATGTCGACTTCTTCCTGCTCGGCCAGTTCCTGCGCCTTGCGCTCCGGCCGCACGTTGAAGCCGATGATGATGGCGTTCGACGCAGAAGCCAGCAGCACGTCGGTTTCCGTGATCGCCCCGACGCCCGAGCGCAGCAGCTTCAAACGCACCTTGTCGTTCGAGAGCTTTGAGAGCAGATCGCTCAGCACTTCGACCGATCCGTGGACGTCGCCCTTGAGGATGATGTTCAGTTCCTTGGTGCCGGCCGTCTTGATCTGCTCGGCCAATCCTTCCAGCGATACGCGCGAACTCTTGGCCAAGGCCGCTTCGCGGGCCTTCTGCTCGCGGTATTCGGAGATGCCGCGGGCCTTGTCGCGATCGGCCACCACGACAAATTGGTCGCCCGCCTGAGGCAGGCCTTCCATGCCCAGAATTTCAACCGGGGTTGACGGAGGAGCAGAGTCCAGCCCGGCTCCGCGATCGTCGAACATGGCGCGAACTTTGCCGTAGACGTTGCCCACTACAAAATTGTCCCCGGCGTTGAGGGTGCCATTCTGCACCAGCACCGTGGCCACTGGTCCACGACCCCGATCGAGTTTGGCTTCGAGCACGACTCCGGTAGCAGCGCGTTCCGGAGTCGCTTTGAGCTCCGCCAGATCGGCCACCAGGCAGATCATTTCCATCAGCAGGTTCAGATTCGTTTTCTTCTTTGCCGATACATCGACAAAAACGGTTTTGCCGCCCCAATCTTCCGGCATCAGGCCGCGATCGGCCAGTTGCTTCTTGACGCGGTCGGGCAGAGCTTCCGGCTTATCGATCTTGTTCACGGCGACGATGATCGGAACCTCGGCTGCGTGGGCGTGATCGATAGCTTCCAGGGTTTGCGGCATCACGCCGTCATCGGCCGCGACCACCAGCACCACGATATCGGTCGCCTTGGCCCCACGGGAACGCATGCGCGTAAATGCCTCGTGACCCGGCGTGTCGAGGAAAACAATTTCGCGCCCGAAGGCGGGAGATTCCTGGTCGGTAATGCGGACCTTGTAAGCACCGATGTGCTGCGTAATGCCCCCCGCTTCACCTTCGGCGACGTTGGTGAGGCGAATTGAGTCCAGCAGGGTTGTCTTGCCGTGGTCGACATGGCCCATGATCGTGACCACGGGGGGACGGGGCGTGACTTCGAAGGCGGATTCCTCACCGCTTGCGGCAGCCGCGTCAATGTCTTTGGCGGTCTGCTCTTCGAAAGTAATCACGTTCGTCTCGGCGCCGAAGAAGCGCGCCATCTCGCTGGCCAGTTCAGCATCGAGCGTCTGATTAATGGTGGCAAAAACGCCGCGCGCCAGCAGGCGCGAGATCAGGTCCTTGGCGCGAATGTCGAGCTTCTCTGCCAGGTCCTTCACGCTGATGCCTTCAGTGATGGTGATGTTGCGCGTGATGGGCTGGGGCTCGTTCGATACCACCATGCGGGGCGGCGGAACGTAGCCCTTCATCGGCCCTTCTTTTACGCCACGCGGAATATAGCGCTGGCCGGGCCGGCGCGCCGGGGCGCCTGGACGGCTGCCGGGACGAACCGGTCCGGGAGGCGGCAGGCCCGGACCGACCCCGATGGGACGAGTACCGGTTGGAGAAGAGCGCGTAGGGTGCATCGGGCGGCGTTCGCCAGGACGCAGCGGACGCGGCGCGCCTGCCCCCGGTGCTGCCGGCCGCGGGCGCTGAAAAATCGGTTGTCCGGGCACGGGACGTCCCGGGGCAGGACGCACGGCTCCGGCCGCGGGCGCTCCCGCCTGCGCAGCCGGCACAACCGGACGTGGCGGCGGAGCTTTGTATACCGGACGCGGCCCGGTCTGCGGCACGATCATGCGCGGCGCGGGCGGCGATGGCGCTGCTGCCGCTGGTGGTGCAGCCGAACGCGAAGCAACCGGAGTCTGCTGCACAGCCGAAGCGGAGACTGATGGCGTTGCCGGAGAGGGCGGCGCGACTACTGCCGCCGGAGGCGGCGTCGGGCGAACCGGCGCAGTAACGGGAGGTTTTGGCGAAACTTCAGCCGCAGGTTTGTCCGCTGCTGGAGACACAACCGGGCGCGCAGGAACAGGGGGTACAACCGCCGCTGCAGGAGAGATAGCCGGCTTCGCCACTGGTGGCGCGACGACCGGTTTCGCGGCCACCGGCGGAACTGCGGGGCGCGCCGGCGGCGCTACCGTTTCCTTCTGTTGCAATATAGCTTTGAGTACGTCTCCCGGATGGGAGATGTGCGACAGGTCAATCTTGGTCTTAATTTCTTCTTCGCCCCGCAAAGGCTTCGCGGCCCGGGCGGCCGAACCCGCCGCCTCAGCGGAGCCGCGGATGTGGGCCCGCACCTTCTCCGCCTCGTGCTCCTCCAGGGAACTGGAGTGGGTCTTTTTCTCGGTCACCCCGACGAGCGCCAGCACGTCGAGAATGGCCTTGCTCTTCACTTCCAGCTCTCTGGCGAGATCGTTGATTCGAACCTTGCTCATCCGGCCTTTCTTCTACTCCGCGTTGTGCTTAGGTCTTCATTTCGGC
>DATNJE010000230.1:0-3043 GCA_035604095.1 Terriglobales bacterium | reverse complement strand
AGTAGTGTTCTGCACCGTGGTGCTGGTGACCGGACCGCTGTGGGCGCGGCCGGTTTGGGGCATCTGGTGGACCTGGGACGCGCGCCTGACGACGACGCTGGTGCTGTGGCTGATCTACGTCAGCTACCTGATGCTGCGGCGGTACTCGACCGGCCAGGCAACGCCTACGCTGGCCGCGGCGCTCGCCATCTTCGGCTTCCTCGACGTGCCCATCGTCTATATGTCCATCCGCTGGTGGCGAACGCAGCACCCGCAGCCGGTGATCGCCGGCGGACAAGGTTCCGGTCTCGATCCGCACATGTGGGCCGCTGTGGTGTGGAACTGGGCCGCATTCATGGCGTTTGCCGCTCTGCTGATCTGGGTGCGCTACCGCCTGGAGATCACGCGTCAGCAACTCGATGAAGCGCACGCGCTCAAGGCCGTCGGCCAGGCAGAAGGGAGTTTCACGCGATGATCCACAGCGTCACCAATCTCTATATCGCCTACGTCGTGACCTGGGTGATTCATATCGGATACCTACTGTTTCTGGGCGCCAAAGCGAGGAAGTTGCGGCAGGAAGCCCGCGAGCTTTCGACCGGAACACGCCGCTAAGGCATGAAACCAGCCCTTCGCACCACACTGCGCGTCATCGCGGTCGCCTGCCTGGTGTTCTTTCTGATTGGGCTGCTGTTCGCGGTCCCGCCGTTCATCGAGCAAATGAAAGTGTTGCGCTCCTGGCCGTCGGCGGATGCCCAGGTGCTTCGCAGCGAAGTGGTGCCTCTCCGCACTGATTCCGGCCAGATGCTCTACGACACGCGGCTCGTGCTGGCCTACCAGGTGGACGGCCGTCCGTACGTGAGCAGCGTCGGCTCGCTTCACCAAAGCACCAGCTACGAGCGCAAGAAGAAGCAGGCGGAACGCTTTCCCCCGGGCAGCCGTACTGAAGCGCGCTACAACCCCGGCGACCCGACAGACGTACGCATACAGGCCGGCTTCAACGTCCACTTTTTCGCGGTACCGGTTTTTATCGGCGGAGTGGCGGCGATCTTCGGCCTGCTGGGGCTGCTGTTCTTCCTCGTCAGCCGGCGCGGACGAGCGGGCGCCTCAGCGGGTGCCACTTGCTAATCGCCGTCTACAGGAGGTGGTCGTGATTCAACTGAAGGTCCGCAGATTCGGCAATTCGCTGGGTGTTATTCTGCCGAAGGAAGTGGTCAATCGTTTGCACACCGGCCACGGCCAACCCCTGTTCCTGATCGAAGCGCCCGACGGCGCGTATCGGCTCACGCCCTACGATCCTAACTTCGAGGAGAAGATGGCAACGTTCGAGGACATCGTTACCCGCTATCGCAACACCCTGCACGTTCTCGCCCAATGAGGAAAACGGCTTGGATCGCACGCTAACGTGGAATCCAGCTTACGTATCCGATGCCCACGCGCATGTGATGGTGAAGAGCTTCGGGCACTGCCGCGGCCAGGCACATACCCAGGATGGCCTGCGCGATGGCCAGCGTGTAGAGGTTGCGATGACGGCGGAACAGCTCGCAGAACGCGAGCCCGGCAGCCAAAGTAGCGGGAACCAGCACCGGGTTGGGGACGTGGGCTAGGGCGAAAAGCCCGGCCGCGGCCCACACCGCTTTGCGGCTGCTCAGCAGCCGCTCCAGCCTCACGAAAAAGAACGACTGCAGCATGAACTGTTGCTGGAAGGTCCAGATCAGGTACCCGGAGGCTGCCGCGGACAGCGTCCGTCGCGGCACGTAAGGATGCAGCGTGCCGGCCAGATGTGCCCCGAAAAGCATGCCCCCGCCGGCCACCACGGCCACTCCCACGATCCATAGCGAGCCCAGGAATCCCGTTCCAGCGAGCCCAAGTTGCTGCAGCGAGGGCCGGTGATACACAGTGACGCCGAAGATCCACAAGGCGAGGCCGACGGCCCAGGCCCAGCGAAAATCGCCTTCGCTCCACAGCGCCAAAAAGAGGAAGCCATAGCCGACGGCCAGCTCCAAGAGCGGCCTGCGATCGCCCGCCGTATGGGGCTCGGCCGTGTCTGGCGAAGCGGGAAGTTCCGATACCTCTGCCGCGGATGGATTGAAGGCCGTACTCATGGTCCGATTCTGCTCCCAGGGCTGCTGTACTTAAGATGCCGAGGGAGGGTGCGAGGTAGCTGAAGCTCGGCGCTGGCGGTGCTGTTTATCCTCCGGCAGAACCCAAGACACCACAAGATACGCTTCGTAACGATTCGAAGCGTTGCCAGGGTGCAATAGCCGCGTACATTGGAGCCAGTCCAGGATTACAATAGAAACCTCGCCACGGCCAAGGGGGTGCGCCATGCCGGCCGCTACGCCGCAGTTCGAATTCGACGCCGACAAGTTGCTGGTCCGCCTGAATCTCACCTTCGCCGCCGACCCCAGTGCCATCTCCGATGTGGCTGAGGGCGTGCTCCGCGTTCTCAAGGCGATGGATTGCGCCTGCGGCCACGAGTTCGAGGTGGAGACCGCGCTCCGCGAATCCCTGACCAATGCCGTGATCCATGGCTGCAAGGGCGACGCCGGCAAGAAGGTCCAGATCTGCGTTGCCTGCGACGAGAGCCGGGGCATGCTGATCGTGGTGCGCGATCCCGGCGGCGGTTTCGACCCCGCCGCGTTGCCCGATCCGTTGCTCGCCGAGAACCTGTTCTCCGATCATGGCCGCGGGGTTTACCTGATCAACCAGCTCATGGACGAGGTGCAGTTCCACCACGGTGGCACCGAGATCCACATGCGTAAGTTCCCCAAGCAGGAAGAGCTGGTTCCCGGCTGCGGTTTCTGGGAGTAGCCGGCGGGCTGGTTTGCGACTTGCGACCGCTCGCGGTTACTCGTACCATGCTCCGCATGACTCGCATCGTTTCCCTCGCGGTTGCCCTGCTCCTGTTTTCGGCTGCATTGTTTGCCGGTGATAAGAGAGAAGAGGAGCGCGTGCGTGCCTGCGGCGAAGTTCTGCAGGAGGTTCTCGACATTCCGGAGAACATTCCTCCCGACCTGCTCAACAAGGCCGAGTGCGTGGTGGTGGTCCCCGGGACCAAGAAGTT
>DATNJE010000229.1:0-7064 GCA_035604095.1 Terriglobales bacterium | reverse complement strand
GCGCAAGACGGTGTCATTCTGGGCCGAGCAAGGCGCTACCTCGTACAAGGCGTACATGTTCATCACCCGCGCCGAGCTCGGCGCCGCCATTGACGAAGCTCACAAGCGCGGCATCAAGGTGACGGGCCACCTGTGCTCGGTCAGCTTCCGCGAGGCCGCTGCGCTGGGCATCGACGATCTCGAACACGGCCTGCTGGTTGATACCGACTTCGTTCCCGACAAGAAACCCGACGCCTGTCCCCCGACCGGTCCCGCGCTCATGCAACTGGCGCAGATTGACATCAACGGCTCCGCGGTGCAGCAGACCATCCGCGAACTGGTAGCGCATCACGTGGCCGTGACTTCGACGCTGCCCGTGTTCGAGATGTTCCTGCCGGACCGTCCGTCGCTTCAGCAACGCATGCTGGACGCGCTCTCGCCCGACGCTCGTGCTACCTTCCTCGCGAACAAAGTTCGCGTGGGCGATTCCGCGTTCCTGCGTCAGCGCTACGGCGCCGAGACTTCTCCCTGGCCCGCGTTGCTGAAGAAAGAAATGCAGTTCGAGCGGGCGTTTGTCGAGGCCGGCGGGCTGCTGCTCGCGGGCGAAGATCCCACAGGAATCGGCGGGGTGATCGCGGGCTTCGGCGACCAGCGCGAGGTCGAACTGCTGGTCGAGGCGGGCTTCACGCCCGTGGAAGCCATCCGCATCGCCAGCTTCAACGGCGCGCAGTTCATGGGGGAAGCGGATCGCATCGGCAGCATCGCTCCCGGCAAGCAGGCCGACTTGGTGGTGATCCATGGCGATCCATCGGCCAACATCGCCGACATCGAAAAAGTCGAGACCGTGTTCAAGGACGGGATCGGTTACGACTCGGCCAAGCTGATCAATTCGGTCCGCGGCCTGGTCGGGCTGCGATGAAGGACACGGAGAATCGGTAGAATGAAGCGGAGCGGGGACCAGATGTCAAAGCGGCCAAAGGTAAAACCTGAAACGCGAAACGTGAAGCTGGTTTTGGCGTCGTCATCGCCGCGGCGGGCGGAGCTGTTGCGCAATGCAGGCATCGCGTTCACGCTTTGCTCGGTGGAGGTGGCCGAAGCGCGGCGGCCGCAGGAGTGGCCGGAGGATTTCGTCCGCCGCGTGGCCGGTGAAAAAGCCAAGGCAGCCTTGGCTCGCCATGCGGACAAGTTCGTGCTGGGGGCCGACACGGTGGTGATCGTGGACGGCCAGGTGCTCGGCAAGCCCCGCGACGCACAAGACGCCAGCCGCATGCTGCGCCTGCTCTCCGCCGGCTCCCACCTGGTGACTACCGGGGTCTGCCTGCTCGGGCCCAAAGTGGAGGACACGCGCGCCGAAACCACTACCGTCAGCTTCAGCCCGCTCAGCGACGCCGAGATCGCAGAATACGTGGCCACCAGAGAGCCCATGGACAAGGCTGGCGCGTATGCGATCCAAGGAATCGCCTCGCGCTGGGTCACCCACCTAGACGGCTGCTATTTCAATGTGATGGGATTACCGGTGCCGCTGGTATACCGGATGCTGCAGAAGCACGGCGTGCTGTAGCCGAATGAAAACTGACAGGGTTCAGGACCAGTAGTGGGGTGAGAGATTAGGTGGCTCGCATACGCCGCTAGGGCTTCTTTTGCTGATCGTTTTCCCCGTCCTTCACCGACGACCTGAAATTGCGGATTCCTTCGCCGAGTCCTTTTCCCAGATCCGCCAGCTTGCCCGGACCGAAGATAAGCAGGGCAATAGCCAGAATCACCAGGAGTTCCGGCACGCCCAGTTTGCCAAGCATTTTGGCCTCCAGTTGAGGCCGGGTAGGAACGACCTCTTTAGTAATTGTAGGGCAGCGTGTGGGTACAGTCAAAAGCGGTCTCTGGGCAATGCACCCCCAAAGAAAAAGCCCCCGCGCGCCAGGGGCTTGGTCAAATGGCATCTCGCTGCGAGATTTGTTACTTCAACATGATCTCCTGAATCAGCTCCGAACTGATAATCTCGCGGATCTCCTCCCGCTTCTCCCCTAACTGGTGGGCCTGCTGTTTTCCGCCAAGGATCTTGTCACGCACCATTTCCCCTTTGGCCGCCAAGTTGTCCATCGCAGCATGGTTTTTGTAGAGGACCGCCAGGGCGATGTCCCAATCCTTGGGGTCGTTTCGCGTCTCTTTGAGGAACAGCTTGTAATCCAGGATGATCCCCTGCCGCTTTTGTTCGTCGAGCAACGGTTTCGAACTCTGGCGCAGGCTGGTGAGGTAAGCATCCATCTGGTTTGGTTTGACGCGGACGGTAGACACACGCCATACCGGGCCCTCGGTATAGTGTTCCTGGGCCACCAACTGCAGTCCGAACAGCAATACAAACGGCAATAGCCAAGTGGCTTTTTTCATGCTCTCTCCTTAGTTAGGTATCTGGTGCGGAGGAATGATACGCATCGCCGGCAACTCGTAACAGGAAAATCCGGATCGCAACCTTGGCGTGTGTCAGATGGCCTCGGATCCTGCCGACCCTCGTGGCCCTTCGCTTCCAAGCATTGACATGTGGTACACATGTAAGTATCATAATCACATGTCCAAGATGATCCAGGTCCGAAACGTTCCTGATGCCTTGCATCGCACCTTGAAGGCGCGCGCGGCGATGGCTGGTATGTCGTTATCCGATTACCTGCTGGCTGAAATTCGAGAAATCGCGGAGCGTCCGACCTTGGATGAGATGCGGGAGCGACTGCGGCACCGAGAACCCGTAATCTTGTCCACACCCGCGGCGCAGGTTATCCGGGAGGCTCGGGACACGAGGTGATAGTCCTCGATGCTTCCGCCGTAATCGAGTGGCTTCTCCGGACTGACAAGGGTTCGCGTATTCAAGCGCAGATTTTCTCCCGTGCCCACACGCTCCACGCGCCTCATCTGCTGGATGTCGAGGCCGCCCATGCTCTGAGACGCTACGTGCGGGAGCGCGAAGTCACGGAGGCGCGGGCCGAGCAGCTACTTCAGAATCTCGTAGAGCTTCGCATCCTGCGTCATCGTCACACCTCTCTTCTTAATCGCGTGTGGGAGTTGCGCCACCACCTCACGGCTTACGACGCCGTCTATGTCGCTTTGGCCGAGGCGCTGGATGCTCCCTTGCTCACCTGCGACGCGAAGATTGCTGCGGCCCCGGGACACCACGCGACTGTCGAGGTAGTCTGAGAAAATCAGGGGATGGTCTCGATCAGGCGCGCCAGCAGGGCGGCCCGGCGGGGCATCTCGGCGATCACCACCGACTCGTGGCGGGCATGCGCACCCTCGCCGACGGCTCCCAGGCCGTCCAGCGTCGGGATCCCCAGCGCGGCGGTGAAATTGCCGTCGGACCCTCCACCGACCGAGGTTCCCTCGAGTTCCCAGCCCAACTCTTTCGCCACTCGCTGGGCGAGCGCGAACAAAACCACGCCCTTCTTGCTTCGTTCCATGGGCGGGCGGCCGATCCCACCTGTGATCTCGACTCTGCAGCGCTTGTCGAATGGTTTGAGGGAGCGGAACTTCTTATCGAGATATGCGATGTCCTTCGACTGGCTCACGCGGGCGTCCACTTCAGCCGTAGCCTCGCCGGCCACGACATTGGTGCGCGTGCCACCGCGAATGACGCCCGGATTGACGGTAATGCCGCGCTTACGGTCGGTAAACTTTTCAATTACCAGGAGCTGGCGCGCTAATTCCAGCACCGCGCTCGCGCCTTTGTCGGAGTCGAGCCCGGAGTGCGCTTCCCGTCCCTCGACCTTCACGCGATACGCGCCGACCCCCTTGCGCGACGTCTTCAAGGCGCCCTTTGGCCCCTGCGCAGGCTCAAGGACAAGGACGGCGGCGGATTCCTTCGCCAGCGCCTCGGTGATCGGGCGCGAGGAGTAGCTGCCGATCTCCTCGTCGGTGACCAGCAGCACGGTGATCGCCCGCGGCAGTCGCCCATCGAGTTCCTGCAAGGCCCTGATAGCGTAGATCGCCTGCACGATGCCGGCCTTCATGTCGAAGCTGCCGGGGCCGTAAGCGCGTCCCTTGGCCATGCGGAACGGCATCGAGGCCAGCGTGCCGAGATCCCACACCGTATCCACATGCCCGAGGATCAGGATGGGCTTGCCGGCCCCCGGGAAATCCACCTGCAGGTGATCCCCAGCGTCCCCTTGTATATGAAATCGTGTTCGGCCGCCGATTTTCCCGAATTCCCCGGCGAGATGCCGGCCCAGGGTATCGAGCGCCGCCTTATGGTGGCTGGGAGATTCCAGTTCCACCAAGTAGCGAAGACAGGCGAGCATCTCGGACTTTTGGACCGCCAGCCGGCTGAGCAGGCTTTTCATAAGGGTAGCCCCAAGGACTCAATGATCCAATGAATCAATGACCCAATGGCTCAATCGCTCTATAATGACCGCTCCCGATGGCACAGAATGTACATTCTGCAGCAGAAGCACCGGCCGCCGACGGCGGGACCGCGCTGGACATCACTCAGATTCAGGCCATCCTGCCGCACCGTTACCCTTTCCTGCTGATCGACCGCGTGGTCGAGATCACGCGCAAACACCGCATTGTCGCCATCAAGAACGTCAGCGTCAATGAGCCGTTTTTCGCCGGACATTTCCCCGGCTATCCCATCGTGCCCGGAGTGCTGATCGTGGAGGCCATCGCCCAGGCCGGAGGCGCGCTGCTGCTCACCGAGGTGGCGGGGCGCGACGATAAGCTGATGTTCTTCACCGGCATCGAACGCGCCAGGTTCCGCAAGCCGGTGATGCCGGGCGACCAGTTGCGCATCGAAGTCGAAGTGCTGGCCTGGCGCACGACCGCCGTGCGCATGAGCGGCAAGGCTTACGTCGGGGAGAAGCTCGCCTGCGAGGCCATCGTAACCTGTGTTCTGGTGGACCGGCCGGCGCCGGGAGACGCCGCCACCCGCAGCAAGGCCGGCGCACCCGGACCGGCGTGACATGGCGCCGGTAAAACAGGCCGCGGCCGCTCCCATCGCCATGATCCATCCCACCGCGATCGTCGACCCAGCCGCCAGAATCCCTGCGTCTTGCCGCATCGGCCCCTACTGCACGGTCGCGGCCGGGGTCGAGATGGGTGAGGACTGCGAGCTGGTCTCGCACGTGGTGATGGGTGGGCCGACGCGCATGGGTGACCACAATCGTATCTTCCCCTTTGCGGCGATCGGGATCGAGCCGCAGGATCTGAAGTACAAAGGCGAGCCCACGCGGCTTGAGATCGGCGACCACAACGTGATCCGCGAGTACGTCACCATCAGCCGCGGCACACCGGGCGGCGGTGGCCTCACTCGCGTCGGAAGCCACACGCTGATCATGGCCTACACGCATATCGCGCACGACTGCACGATCGGCGACCACGTCATCCTGGCCAACGCTGCGACCCTGGGCGGCCACGTAACCGTGGAAGACTGGGCCGTGGTCGGAGCGCTCTGCCCGGTCCACCAGTTCGTGCGCATCGGCGCGCATTCCTACGTCGGGGGCGGCACCACCATTACGCGGGATGTTCTGCCCTTCTCGCTCACCTCTGCCGAACGCGACACGCACGCCTTCGGGCTGAACAAAGTCGGCCTCGAACGCCGCGGATTCAGCCGCGAGCGCATTCGCAGGATCCATCATGCCTATAAGGTCCTGCTCGCCTCCAAGCTCAACACCTCGCAGGCACTCGCCCGGCTCAAGGCCGAGCCCAACCGCGGCGAGGACGTGGAAATGCTGATCCGCTTCGTGGAGACGGCGGACCGAGGGGTAATAAAGTAGCGAGTCGCTAGGCCGCGTCGGCGACGATGGTAATGCCCGCATCGTCGGCAGCGTGCAGGATAGCGTCTCCGTCGAGCAGCAGGCATTTGCCGGCGTCGAGAGCGAGGCAGGTTGCGCCTGCGCGGTGAAGGGTCTCAATGGTATTCGTCCCGATCACCGGCACATCGAAGCGCATATCCTGGCCAGGCTTGGCGACTTTGACCACGGTAAGGCTGCGAGCCAGCGTGGACGTCCCAGCCAGGCTCGCCATGATTTCGCCGGCGCGCTGAATGGTGATGTCGGTACCTTCCATGGCTTCCACCGCGACGCATGCCGCCTCGGCGACCACCACCGTCTGCCCAATGTCGTACTGCGCCAGATGGCGCGCGACCTGGCGGCCATAAGCGATGTCGCGCTGCTCCTCAGGTGTTGGCGCGCGGCGCGTGAGCACGCCGGGACGAGCTAGCAGCGGCTCCAGGTAGGCGGTGGAATCCAGCAACGTAATGCCTTCCTCCGCTAGCACCAGGGCCACAGCGCCGATCAGCGCGTCGGTGTTGCGCGCGCGCAATGAGAACAGCAGCTTGGCCATACGCCAATCCGGGCGGATGCTGGAGAAGATCTGCTTGTGCTTCACTTGGCCGGCCATCAAGGCGCGGGTCACGCCCTCGCGCTTGAACGTATCGATCAGCTTGCCCAATTCGCCAAGAGACAACCAGTGCACGGCGGCAGCGCCGTGCTGTTCGATTTCGGGAAAAGCTTCTTCCCTAATTGCGGCGACCACTACCTGTTCACCGCGCGCGCGCGCCGCGTCCAACACCAGCAAAGGAAATTTCCCGTTCCCGGCAATGAGACCGAGCTTCTCGGAGGACATGCGGCGACAGTTTAACTTGAAGCGCCTAGCGGGCGTGAGCGAAACGCGCAGCGTGGAGCGGGAGGCCGCTGCTGAAATCCCGAGCGAAGCGAGGGATCGGGACTGCCGTCCGGACGAAAGACTTAAAGACAGACGGGGCGGAATCTCCGCCCCGTGAGCATGCGCTGAAGCCTCTCTTACGCGACCGCCCGCTTCAGGGCCGACTCACTTTCCTCAAACCGCTTGTTGATTTCCTTCCAGTTCACCACGCTCCACCAAGCCTTCAGGTAGTCGGCGCGGCGGTTCTGGTATTTCAGGTAGTAGGCGTGCTCCCACACATCGTTGCCCATCACCGGGTAGAGGCCCTGCAGGAGGGGGCTGTCCTGTTTGGGAGTGGTGATGATCTGCAGCTTGCGGTCGGCGCCTCGCGCCAGCCACACCCAGCCGCTGCCAAACTGCTTGGTGCCGGCGGTGTTGAACTGCTCCACGAACTGATCGAAGCC
>DATNJE010000228.1:0-23024 GCA_035604095.1 Terriglobales bacterium | reverse complement strand
GATTCTCATTCGCGTCCTCTCAGCGCACGCTGTCCTTGAACTCCAGCACCATGAGCTTCATCGGCTGCGCAGATGGATTGGTCACCCTCCAGCTCTTGCCGGCGGGGACCCAGGCCAGCATGCCAGCGGGAAAGGGCGAGTTGTGTTCTTTCGGTCCGGAGGTGTTGTGGATCTTGTCGATCATCAACACCAGGCGGTCACGTTCGTCGTGCGCCGGTGACCACGACGCACCGGGAGCGACGGCCGTGGCCGTCAGCCGCATCTCCTCGCTCTCGAGCACGCCTACCATCCCGGCACTGTCCGGGTCGCCGGACGCCAGAGCCTGGTTGATCGAGGGAAAAACCTTGTTGGCCTCGCCCTGCGGGCGCTCCAGTTCGATGGTGATCTTGCGGCAGGGAGTGTCGCCGTTATTGGTAGCGATGTGGGAGAACATTCCGCGGCTGAAGTCCACGGTTGTGTCTGGCAGCTTAAGGCGGGCTTCCGGTTTGCCGGCCACCGCGTTAGTGAGGTCGCAGTCCCCCAACACGAAGTACGCGTAATCGTGCAGGTGCTGGTGCATCAGGGTGGCTTCGCGAGGGCCTACCTCCACTTCGTATACCTTCACATAGGCGTTTTCCAGGACCAGGTGATGATGCTTCTCCTGCGACATGGGCACGCCGCGAAGGTTGGCGCTCCGCTCCGTGGCCGAAACCGGCGGTACGACGTGGAAAGCCGGAGCCATCAGGACCACGGCGATCAGAAGGATCGGGAGCCTGCGCATAAACTCTCCTCGCGCCGAGGTGCAGTGCGGAAACAAAAGTATACGCCGGCGCAGTTCCCGTGAATTCCAGTTTTGCTGCTCGCCTGAGTTAGACTGCTGCGTCTCTCATTGCAGGAGGATTGCGTGAAACCAATCTTGTGGACTCTCTGTCTGCTCAGCATCTCGCTGCCGCCATTCGCCGCGGCGCAGGTGAATCCTTACAAAAGCCCCACCCCCGGAATCTCCGGCTACCGTGGCGAGGTGTTGGCCGAGGTGACCATCCAGGAAGACAAATTCCTTCGCCTCGCCGAAGCCGTTCCTGCGGAGAAGTACACCTGGCGGCCGGCAGCCGACGTTCGCTCCTTCGCCGAGGTCTTCCTGCACATCGCGGCCGCCAATTACAACCTTCCCAAACTGTTCGGCACGCCGCCGCCGGCTGGATTTGAAGTTCGCGGCTTTGAGAAGTCCACCACCGACAAGACTAAGATCGTGGCCACCCTGAAGGACTCCTTCGCGCACTCCAAGAAAGCCATCATGAGCCTGCCCGACGCCGACCTGGAGAAATCTTTTGACTGGTTCGGAGGCAAGAACACCGAGCGCGGCGCCCTGCTGTTCATGACCCGCCACACCGCCGAGCACCTGGGACAAGCCATCGCCTATGCGCGCATGATCGGTATCGTGCCGCCGTGGACCGAGGACCAGCAGCGCCAGCAGCAGGCGGCGCCCAAACCCAAGTCCTGAGCCCCCGGTCGAGGAGGCGGGAGCGGGAGATGCCCAATTTTCCCGCATCGCTCTCGCCTGCGCGACATCCAAAACAAGGTTGGTCCGTCTAACCCTGATGACCAAGGAAGGCGCGGTGGAATCTCACTGTTTATCGTTCAAGCAGGTCCCGCACAGCACCCGCCTGTTCCTCGACTATCTTTACCAGTTCGATAACGTCCGCCGGTTTTTTTCGCGCTCGCCCCTCTCTCGCGACTGGCTCAAAGACGAA
The DNA here is from genome assembly GCA_035604095.1 of Terriglobales bacterium. Lineage (GTDB taxonomy): Bacteria > Acidobacteriota > Terriglobia > Terriglobales > Acidobacteriaceae > JAHFUA01. The sequence goes on along the minus strand of DATNJE010000228.1, from coordinate 21,294 downwards.
GTCGCGCGTCTGCACTACGACCCGGCGCGGCGCCAGCGGGTGGCGGCGGCGCTGGAGCGGCAGAACCGCGCCTGGGGCGCCTCGCAGGAGACGCTGGACAACATCGCCCGCTTCCGCGCTGGCGCCTCGGCGGTGGTGACCGGGCAGCAGGTGGCGCTCTTTGGCGGGCCGCTGTTCTCCATCTACAAGGCGCTCTCGGCCATCAAGCTGGCCACCGAGTTCACCCATGCCGGCCAGGAGTGCGTGCCCGTCTTCTGGCTGGCTACCGAAGATCACGACCTCGCCGAGGTCAACCACGTGACCCTGCTCGCCGCCGACGGATCGCTCACGCCCTTCGCCACCGAAGCTCGCGGCCCCGAGGACGCGCCCATGAGCGCCGTGCCCCTCGACTCCGAGATCGAGGCGCGGGTCGAAGAAGCGGCGCGCCTGCTCAGCGATTCCGAGGCAGCCGGTTTCCTGCGCGAGAGTTACCGCGCGGGCGAGACCCTGGGCAGCGCCTTCGCCAAGCTGTTCTCCCGCCTATTTCGGCATTCCGGCGTGATCCTGATCGACGCTTCCGACCCCGAGCTGCACACGGTAGCCGAGTCCGTGTATCGCGCGGCGATCGTGGCGGCGAAGGATTTGGACGACGCGCTGCTCGAGCGCAGCCACGAGCTCGAAGCCGCCGGCTACCACGCGCAGGTGAAAGTGACGCCCTCCTCAACGCTGCTGTTTGCCATGAAGGACGGGAGCCGCGTGCCCATCCATCGCGCCAACGGCGATTTCAACATCGGGGGCGAAAAGCTGGGCGCGCAGGAGTTGCAGGGCCGCATCAGCCAGCGGCCGGAGGAGTTCAGCGCCAACGTGCTGTTGCGCCCGGTGGTGGAGGATTATCTTCTGCCCACGGTCGCGTATGTGGGCGGGCCGGCGGAGATCGCGTACTTCGCGCAGGCGGCGGTGGTGTACGAAGATCTGCTGGGCCGGGTGACGCCCATCCTGCCGCGCCTGAGCGCGACCCTGGTCGAGCCCCGCATCCAGCGCCTGCTGGAGCGCTACCGGCTCGCGCCGGCGGAAACTTTCAGCGATCCGGAGCACCTGCGGCTTTTGATCGCCGATCGCGCGTTGCCGGGCGACATCAACGCCAGCTTCGACTCGGCAACGCAGCAACTCGAGGGCTCGCTGGCGGCCATCCAGGCGTCGCTCGAGCGCCTGGATCCCACGCTGGTCGAGGCCGCCGAGCGCGCCGGCTCCAAGATCCACTACCAGCTCGACCGACTGCGCGAACGCGCCGCCCGCGCCCAGTTGCGGCGCAGCGAGGAAACCGCCGTCCACGCCGCCGCGCTCAGCAACTCGCTGTTTCCGGAAAAAGAGCCCCAGGAGCGGATCGTGGGGGCGATGTCGTTCCTCGGGCGCTACGGCACCCAATTGCTGCTCACGCTCTACGACGCCGCCAAGACGGGATGCCCGGATCACCAGGTGGTGTATCTGTAGCTCTTGGCTCTTGGCCTTTGGCTCTTGGATAAGAGCCAACAGCCCCTAAGAGATACTCACTCCCCTTAGCCGCGCCGCCGCCGTCTCCGAGGTTACCGGGGTGAAGTACACCTCTTTGTAGTTGTAGGACTTCGGCTTCTTCTCCAGGATGGGCAGGATCTCCACGTGCCAGTGATAATCGTCGTCGATGGTCTTCCAGTAATCCAGCACTTCGGAGCGGTGCAGGGTGTTGGGAGAGCTGTGCAGCACCATGTGGAAGTTCTCGGTGACACCGCGGATGCGCTGCAGCGTGCGCCGCAACAGCGCCCCCAGCTCGCGGGTGGAGCTGCCGCGCTGCACGCTGCGCTCGAACGCCGACTCGTGGTTGCGGGGCAGAATCCAGGTCTCGTAGGGCACGCGCGGCGCGTAGGGACACACCGCGATGTAATCGCCGCGGCTCTCCACCACCCGCACTCCCTGCTGCTCCTCCTGGGCCAGGATGTCGCAGAACACGCAGCGTTCCTTCTGCATGAAATAATCCTTGCCGGAACGCAGCTCGTAGAGCACCCGCCGGGGGACGAAGGTAGTAGCCGTGATCTGCGAGGTGGGATGATCGGCTTCCTGGCCGGCCACTGTGCCGTGGTTCTTGAATACGGTGACGTATTTGAAACGGCGGTCTTTCTTCAGGTCCTGGATGCGCTGGCCCGTGAGCGCCAGGAACTGCGCCACCTCGGCGTCGGCAGCCACCCAGAGGGGCCGATCGTGGCGCGGGTTCTCCACCAGCACCTCGTGCGCGCCCACCGGACGCATCTTGTCGTACAGGCCATCGCCCTGGCGCAGCGGTTCGCCTTCAATGTGGTAGAGCGCGTGCGGATGCACCACCGCCCGCGCCGACCACGGTCCGCCGTCCACCGAGGGCATGGAGGAGATCACCTGCGGCGCACGCGGCGCTTCGGGACAGTAAGGACAGGACTCCCGTCCTTCCGGCTCGCGATCGGCATCGTCGCCGGTGATCACCCAGGAGCGCGTGATGGGATCTTTGCGTAGTTCCATAAGAGCAGTAGCCAGTACCCAGTTGTCAGTTGCCAGTTACGGAACGCCCGGTCAGCAACTGCGAAGAAACTGATACTACAGGAAAACACCTTCGTAGCGGCGGCGTCAACTAGGCGCCTTGGTGCAGGTTTGGGTTCGCTGGCAACTGGCAACCGACAACTGGCAACTGGCAACTGGGACCGGCAACTGCTTTGTTATAATCCGCCGAAAGCCGCGCGCATGAATGAGTCCTCCACGCCGCTGATGCGGCAATACGCCGCCATCAAGAAAGAGCATCCCAATACCCTCCTCTTCTTCCGGCTGGGGGATTTCTACGAGCTGTTCTTCGAGGACGCGGTGGTGGCCGCGCGCGAGCTGCAGATTCAGCTCACCTCGCGCAACAAGGAAAAGGGCGTGGCCGTACCCATGTGCGGCGTGCCCCACCACTCGGCGGAAAACTATCTGCTAAAGCTCATCCGCAAGGGATTCAAGGTCGCCGTCTGCGAGCAGATGGAAGACCCGCACCTCGCCAAGAAGCTGGTGCGCCGCGAAGTCACGCGCGTGATGACGCCGGGCACCGTGGCCGATTCCCTGCTGGGATCGGAGGAGAACAACTTCCTCGCGGCCGTGGCCACGCAGGGCGACCGCGCCGGCTTCGCCGCGCTCGATCTCTCGACCGGCGACTTCCGCGCCACCGAGTTTCACGGTGAAGATGCCGCGCGCCGCGTCTGGGAGGAGCTGCAGCAGCTCCGTCCGCGAGAGCTGCTGTTTGCCTCGTCGCTGCCATTGTTCGAACGCAAAGAGCATTCGACTGAAGCCGGCTTCACCGAGACTCCGCTCGACGACTGGGTGTTCGCCCCCGACTATGCCATTCCCCTGGTCGAAAACCATTTCGGCGTGCTCTCGCTCGAAGGCTTCGGACTGGCCAACCGCCCGGCGGCGGCGACCGCGGCCGGGGCGGTGCTGCACTATGTCCGTTCCACGCAGCGCGGGACGCTTGAGCACGTGGACCGCATCGGCTTCTACGAACGCCAGGACTGCCTGGTGCTCGACGCCGTCACCGTGCGCAACCTGGAGCTGGTCGAGCCGCTGTTCGCCAACTCCGGCGACGAGGTCACGCTCTTCCGCAGCATGGATTCGACGCTCACCCCCATGGGCAAGCGCCTGCTGCGCTCCTGGATGCTGCGTCCCGCCATCGACCCCGCCCATATTGAGCAGCGCCTCGATGCGGTCGAAGCGCAGGTGAAAGAGATGGTCGGACGCGAAGAGTTGCGGCGCGCCCTCGACGGCATCCTCGACATCGAGCGCCTGCTCAGCCGCGTCACGCTTGAGACCGCCAACCCGCGCGACCTGCTGGCGCTTTCGGCGTCGCTGGCGAGAATCCCGAAGGTCCGGGCGGCGCTCGCGGGATTTCAGGCGGAGCGCTTGCAGGCGCTCGCCGCCTCCCTCGACGACCTGCCCGAATTGCGCGAGCGCGTGGACCGCACCATCGTCCCCGAGCCTCCGCTCACCTTTGCTGATGGCGGCGTGATCGGCGCGGGCGTGGACGCGGCGCTCGACGAGTTGCGCGACCTCAGCCGCAATAGCAAGCAGTACCTGGCACGGATCGAAGAACGCGAGCGCCAGCGCACCGGCATTGGCTCGCTCAAGGTTAAGTTCAACGGCATCTTCGGCTACTACATCGAGATCTCGAAGCCCAACCTGCACCTCGCGCCTGCCGACTACGAGCGCAAGCAAACGCTAGTAAACGCCGAGCGCTTCACCACGCCCGAGCTTAAAGAGCACGAGACCAAGATTCTCGAGGCACAGGAGAAGATCATCGAGATTGAGCGCCGCGTCTTTGCCGAGCTGCGCGCCGCGATCGCCGGAGAAGCCCGCCGCATGCGGCAATCGGCGCTGGCCCTGGCTGAAGTCGATGTGCTGGCCAACTTCGCGCATCTAGCCGCGAACCGCGCCTATTGCCGCCCGCAGTTCGACGACACCGCCGACATCGAGATTCTCGCTGGGCGGCATCCAGTGATCGAGCGGCAGGAGTTGATGCGGTCGAACGATCGTTTCGTCCCCAACGACCTGTTCCTCAACTCGACAAGCGAGACCATCTTGGTTCTGACCGGTCCCAACATGGGGGGCAAGTCCACCTACCTGCGGCAGGCGGCGCTGATCGTGGTGCTCGGACAGATGGGATCGTTTGTGCCTGCTCGCGCGGCGCGGCTGGGTACCGTGGACCGCATCTTCACCCGCATCGGCGCCAGCGATAACCTGGCGCGCGGGCGCTCCACCTTCATGGTCGAGATGACCGAGACCGCCGCCATCCTCAACACGGCCACCCCGCGCTCGCTCATCCTGCTCGACGAGATCGGCCGCGGCACGGCGACGTATGATGGCCTGGCGCTGGCTTGGGCCGTGGTCGAGCACATTCACGCCCGCGTGCGCGCCAAGACCCTGTTCGCCACGCATTACCACGAGCTGACCGAGTTGGCGGGCCGATTGTCGGGCGTGAAGAACTTTCACGTCTCGGTGAAGGAGAGCGCCGGCGGGATCGTCTTCCTGCGCAAAGTCGAGCCGGGCGCGGCCGACCGCAGCTACGGCATCGAGGTCGCCAAGCTGGCCGGGCTGCCGAACGAAGTGATCGCTCGGGCAAGAGAGGTGCTGGCGGAGCACGAAGAATCGGAGCACGCGGTCACGGCGCACCTGGCCTCGGATGAAATCGCTCCGCCAGCGGCGCAGTTAACCATCTTCACTCCGCTCACGCAGAAGATTGTCGACCGCATCAAGCAGACGGACGTGAACGGGCTCACCCCGCTGGAGGCGCTGAACCTGCTGGCGGAGCTGAAGAGGCAGATAGAGTAGTCGGGAGGGCACAGCTTGACCTGTGCCGCAACAGTGTTTCCCAGGACTGTCATCCTGAGCGAAGCCCGAACCGAGCGTAAGCGAGGTGAGGGAGAGCGAAGGATCTAGAGGTTGCCATTCGGGCCCATGCTGTCAGAGGGAGCCGAGCGGGCGCTCGTCGGCCACGCACGGCACCGTCAAGATCCTTCGCTTGCGACCGCGCCGCCCCGAGAACGGGCCGAAAGAAGAGACCCACGCGGTCGCAAGCTCAGGATGACAAATGGACTAAACTCGACTGACGAACGCCAATGAAGTCACTCCACGAACAAGCCGGCCAGCTCCTCATCATGGGCTTCGATGGCGCGGAGCCCACGCCCGGCCTGAGCCAGATGCTGGTCATGCTCAAGCCCGGGGGCGTAATCCTGTTCGCGCGCAACATCACCGACGCGCGCCAGACCTGGGAGCTGCTGCGCTCCTGCGGCGAGAGCGTGGGAACGCCCATGTTCCTTTGCGTGGATATGGAAGGCGGCACCGTCGATCGTCTGAAGACGGCCATCGCGCCTGCTCCCTCGGCTGAGGCCGTGGCCAATACTAAAGACAAGAAGATATTCGGCGCTCACGGGCGCCTGATCGGCGAAGAGGTTCGCGCGCTCGGCTTCAACACTGATTTCGCTCCCGTGCTCGACCTGAGCTTCTCCGCTTCGCGTTCGGTGTTGACCTCGCGCACCGTCTCCGACGATCCCAAGCAGGCGGTCATCTACGCCCGCGAATTCCTTAAAGGTTTGGGTGAGGCGCAGGTGCTGGGCTGTGGCAAACATTTTCCCGGGCTGGGCGAGGCCAATCTCGACACCCACCAGATGCTGCCCCTGATCACCAAACCCTGGAAGCGGATGTGGGCCGAGGATCTCTATCCCTACCGCGCGCTGCGCCGGGAGATGGCGTTTGTGATGGTGGCGCACGCAGCCTATCCGGCGGTGACCAAGAGCGGCATCCCGGCCTCGCTCTCGATCAAGTGGATGACGGAGATCCTGCGCCGCAAGATTGGCTACCGCGGTCTGGTGGTTGCCGATGATCTCGAAATGGGCGGCGTGCAGGCGTCGGCGCCCATCGACGAAGCCGCGGTCGAGACCCTGCGCGCCGGCGCCGACATGTTCCTGGTCTGCCACAACGAGGCGCACGTCTGGCGGACCTACGAGGCGGTGGTGCGCGAGGCCGAGCACGACTCGAAATTCGCGCGCCAGGTCGCGGCCGCCGCCCGGCGGGTGATGGCGTTCAAGAAGAGGTCGAAGGAGTTGAAGACCAGCGCGCCGCGGCCGTCCGCCGCGACGGTTCGCAAGCTGCGCCAGCAGATGCAGAAGTTCGCCGACCAGGTGCATAAGGCGGGGGCGGTGCTGTGATCGTTGCCGGGGTGATGAGCGGCACCTCCGCTGACGGCATCAACGTGGCCCTGGTCGAGATTGGCGGCGCGGGATTCGATACCCGCTTCGACCTGCTCGCGCACCACGAGTATCCCTACCCGCGGCCGGTGCGGCGGGCTGTGCTTGCCGCGATGAACGCTGGGCGGGCAAGCGTGGCCGATCTGGCGCGGCTGAATTTCCTGTTGGGCGAACTCTACGCGGCGGCCGTGCTCACGACCCAGAAAAAAGCTGAAGTAAAGGTTGAACTTATCGGCTGCCACGGCCAGACTCTCTACCATCAGGGCGAGGCATCGCCATACTTTGGGAAGAAGATCGCGGCGACATGGCAGACGGGCGAGGGCGCCATCATCGCCGCACGCGTGGGCGCGCCGGTGGTCTCGGATTTCCGTCCTGCCGACATGGCCGCCGGGGGCAAGGGCGCGCCGCTGGTTCCCTTCCTCGACTATCTCGTCTATCGCGACGCTGGCGTCGGGCGCATTGTGCAGAACCTCGGCGGCATCGCCAATCTGACGGCCATCCCCGCCGGCGCATCGCCTGAGGACGTCGTTGCTTTCGACACCGGCCCGGGAAATATGGTGGTAGACGCGGCGATGGAGCGTCTCTACCGCAAGCCGTATGACCGCGATGGTCGGGTTGCGGCCAAGGGCAAGCCGCTCGCGGCAGTTCTTAAAGTATTACTTAAACATTCATTTTTCCGCCTAAAGCCCCCAAAGACTGCCGGACGGGAGGAGTTCGGGCGCGAGTTCGTGACGGATTTTTTTCGCCGCTGTGGGCGTGCGCGGAAAGAAGACGTGGTGGCGACGGCGACGGCGCTGACGGCGCGCTCGATTGGCGAGGCGGTGAAGAGGTTCGTGCTGGCGGCGGGACGCCGCCAGGACAGCCGGCGAGACGCCGGCGCTACGTTTCGCGACTATGTGGTTTCCGGTGGTGGAGCGAAGAATCGAACGCTGATCGCCATGCTGCGCGCGGAGGTCGAGCCGCTGGGGCTCCTGCTGCGCTCGTCCGACGAGTTCGGCGTGCCCTCGGCTGCCAAAGAAGCCGTGGCTTTTGCCCTGCTCGCGCATGAGACCTGGCATCGTCGGCCGTCGAACATCCCTGCGGCGACCGGGGCGCACCGGCCGGCTATCCTGGGAAAAATTTCATATGCGACCTAGGACAGGAGGCAGGATGCAGCAGGCGGGAGGCAGGAAAACCTGCTTCCTGCGTCCTGCTTCCTGCTTCCTCTTGGTGGCGATGGCAGTCGCCGGCTGCGCGCAGAAGCCCGCGCCCGACACGCTGGTGATGATTATCGAGTCGAGCCCGGCGAACCTCGATCCGCGCGTGGGCACGGACGCGCAGTCGGAGCGCATCGACGCCCTGCTCTTCGACGGCCTGGTCAACCGCGACGAGCACTTCAATCTCGTGCCCGGACTGGCCGAACGCTGGGAGATTCTCGACCCCGTGACCTACATCTTCCACCTGCGCCCGGGGGTGCGCTTCAGCGACGGCCGTCCGCTTACCTCGCGCGACGTGAAGTGGACCTTCGATTCCATTCTCAGCGGCGCCGTGCTGACACCGAAGGCGGGCTCTTACCGGCTGGTCGAGCGCGTCCTCGCCCCCGACGACGCAACCGTCATCTTCCACCTCAAGGAACCCTATTCGCCGCTCTTGTGGAACCTCTCGAACCCGGCCATTGGCATCGTCCCCATGGGCAGCGGCGCCGATTTCAACCAGCATCTCGTCGGCTCGGGTCCGTTTCGCCTGGTGCGCCTCGAGCAAGATAAAGAAGTCGTGATCGAGCGCAACCCCGCGTACTGGGGCACTCCGGCGCGGGTCGAGCGCGTTCGTTTTGCCGTGGTGCCGGACACGACCACGCGCGCCCTCGAGCTCCGCAAGGGCAGCGCCGATCTCGAGATCAACGCCCTTACCGCCGACATGGTGGTCGCCATCGAGAAGCAGCGCCAGCTCGACGTGATGCGCTCGCCGGGATCGACCTACGCCTATCTTGCCTTCAATTTGCGGGATCCCATTCTGAAAGACGTGCGGGTTCGGCAGGCCATCGCCTACGCCATCGACCGCGGGCCCATGATCCACTATCTGTGGCGCGACATGGCGCGGCCCGCCGCGAGCGTGCTTCCGCCCGAGCACTGGGCTTACGACGGCGGCGTGCGCACCTACGGGCACGATCCTGCGCGCGCGCGCCAGTTGCTCGACGCGGCCGGCTATCCCGAGCGCAACGGCGTGCGCTTCCACCTGACCATGAACACCTCGACCGAGGAATCCACGCGCCTGATGGCGGCGGTGCTGCAGCAGCAGCTCCGGGAAGCCGGCATCGCGCTCGACATCCGCACCTTCGAGTTTGCCACCTTCTACTCCGACGTGCAGAAGGGCGCGTTCCAGCTTTTCTCGCTGCGCTGGGTGGGCGGCAACGAGGATCCCGACATCTTCGAGCACGTCTTCTCGTCGAAAAGTTTTCCTCCCAAACGCGGCAACCGCGGCTATTACTCGAACCCGCGCGTGGATGAGTTGATCGACGACGCGCGCAGCACCGTCGACCGCGAGCGCCGCAAGCGCGATTATGACGAGATCCAGCGCATCGTGGCCGAGGAGCTGCCCTACGTCAACCTGTGGTACTTCGATAACGTGCTGGTGCACTCCGGGCGGGTGCGCAGCGTGGAGGTCGGCTCGGCGGGAAATTACGATTTCCTGAAGAGGGCGGAGTTGGCGAAGTAAGTTTTTTCGCCGCGGATCAGCGCGGATGAACGCGGATTAAAAACCAAAACCGCCGAGGACGCCGAGACACCTTTAAAATTGTCATCCCGAGCGAATCGCGACCGAACGAAGTGAGGCAGCGCGAGTCGAGGGACCTTGCGTTTGGCTTAACCATCGCGATTGAAGCGCCGTGGTACCATCGCAAGCGTGCGCATTCTCTTCGTCGGTGACATCTTCGGGCGGCCGGGGCGGGAGATCGTGCGCGACCATCTGGCCGACGTAGTGGCCACCCGCTCGATCGAGCTGGTGATAGCCAACGGCGAGAACGCCGCCGCCGGCTTCGGGCTCACTCCCTCGCTCGCCGAAGAATTCCTCGGCCTGGGCATCGACGTCATCACCACCGGCAATCACGTCTGGGACCGGCGCGAGATCATGGACTACTTCCGCTCCGCCGAGCGCAACGGCTCGAACGCCCGCCGCGTGCTGCGTCCGGCCAACTATCCCGCGGGCACGCCCGGCATGGGCTGGTACGAAGGGCAAACCAAGAAGGGCACGCCCTTCGCCGTCATCAACCTGCAGGGACGCGTCTTCATGGTGGATAACGACGACCCCTTCCGCACCGCCGACGCGCTGCTCAAGAACATCCGCGCCAAGGTGATCCTGGTGGACATCCACGCCGAAGCCACCAGCGAGAAGATCGCTATGGGTTGGTATCTGGACGGACGCGTGACCGCGGTGCTGGGCACGCACACGCATGTCCCCACCGCCGACGAGCGCGTGCTGCCCAAGGGCACCGCCTATCTCACCGACGTGGGCATGACCGGGCCGTACGACAGCGTTATCGGGGTGGAGAAGGAGCAGGTGCTACAGCGCTTTCTTACCAACATGCCCGCGCGCTTCGACCCGGCCACCGGCGACGTGCGCTTCTCGGCCGTGGTGATTGACTGCGACCCGGAGAGCGGGCGAGCAACGGCGATCGAGCGCCTCGTACTGCGACAGTGAATACCGATTCCCGCATTCCGGCCACGCCGGCGGAAGCTTCCGCGTTCCGCTGGGACTCGGCCGACGCTTACCTGTTCGACATCGACGGCACCTTGCTCAACAGCCGCGACGGCGTCCACTACAACGCCTTCCACAACGCGGTGCGGCGGTTCTTCGGAGTGTCGTCGAAGATCGACCGCGTGCCCCTGCACGGCAACACCGACCTGGGGATCATCCGCGCGGTGCTGCGGCGGGAGGGCGTCAGCGATGCCGAGATTGACGACAAGCTGCCGCTGATGACCGCCGCCATGTGCGAGGAAGTGGAGCGCAATGCCATCGGCATGCAGCCCGAGCTGTGCCCGTCGGTGGCGGAGCTGGTGCAGCGGCTGGATGCGGCCGGCAAGCTGCTGGCCCTCGCTTCCGGCAACCTGGAGAAGATCGCGTGGAAGAAGCTGGAGGCCAGCGGACTGCGGCGGTACTTCGCCTTCGGCTCCTTCAGCGACCGGCGCGAGCAGCGCGCGGACATCATCCGCTGGGGTGTGGCCGAGGCGCACCGCCGCCTCTCGGCCGCGGCCGTGGTGTACGTGGTGGGCGACACCCCGTCCGACATCCAGGCGGCCCACGCCGCCGGCGTGCCCGTTATCGCCGTGGCTACCGGCATCTTCAGCCTGGAGGAACTCAAGTCGCACGGGCCGGATTTGTGCGTCTCCTGCTGTACCGAGCTGCTGGAATTGAGTCGTTGACGCCCGAGGCGGACGTCGAATGTCTGCCTAATTACCCAACCCTGGGTTATACTCGGCGATCTTCTGAAGGCAAACTGGAGGAAAAAGTATGTTTCACTTAGTCTGGTATGTCCTTATTGGGCTAATCGCGGGGCTTATCGCGAAATCGGTGATGCACGTGCATATGACGATCTTCTGGACGATCGTGCTCGGCATCATCGGATCGATCATCGGCGGCGGCGTTAGCCACATGTTTTCGCGCCCGACAAACGAACGCTATCATCCCGCCGGCCTGATTTTTTCCACACTGGGCGCGATCCTGGTTCTCTACATTTGCTATAAGCTGAAGATTCATCTTCCCCAGGTCAACCCGTTCTAGCTCATCGAGCCCAGACCCGGTTCGCTTGACGCGCTCATGCCCGCCGCCTAACATGCGCTCGCATGGCGCTTCTCGACACTCTCCGTTCTCCTCTCGGCTTTCTGCAAAGCAGGCTTCCTACCATTCCGCACCTCGATGTGCTCGCCGCCGAGCAGGAGTGGTGGAAGACCGAGGGGGTCGCCATCTCCGGCACAATTGATCGCGCCGGCACGCCATGGGTTCGCATGTTCGACCAGTCGGGCCGGCGCGTCGATGAAATCCTCTACCCGCGCGAGTACGAGACCATGCTGCGGAAGGGCTCCCGCTCGGGCGTAGTCTGGCGCGCACTGGAAGAGAAGTCGCTCATCCCGGCTTATCTGTTGATGTACACGATTTCGTTCTACGATCCTGGCGTTTGCTGCCCGTATACCGTGTCGCTGGGCACTGCCGTCCCGCTCGCCAAGTACGGGAGCGCGGAATTGCAGGCGCGGTTCCTGCCACAGCTTTTGCGCAAGGACGATTCCGTGTGGCAGGGCGCCACGTGGATGACGGAGGTCGGCGGCGGCTCCGATTTGGGCGCCGGCATCAAGACCATTGCCCGGCCTGGGGCCGATGGCTGGCTGCTGACCGGCGACAAGTATTTCGCCAGCAACGCGGCGGCTGAGCTGGCGGTGGTGGCGGCCCGTCCGGAAGGAGCTCCGCCGGGCGTGCGCGGGCTGGCGCTCTTCCTCGTGCCGCGCTATCGCAAGAACGAAGACGGCAGCCTCAACCGCTTCATCCGCCGGCTGAAAGACAAGATTGCCACTCGCTCCGTGCCGACCGGGGAAATCGAGCTGCGAGACAGCGAAGCCTATCTGCTCGGCCCGGCTGACGCGGGAATTTATCTGATCCTGGAAGTCCTGAATCTTTCCCGCGTGGCCAACAGCGTGGTAAGTGTTGCGCTGGCGCAACGGGCCATGGCGGATGCGCTCGCCTATGGCGAGTGCCGCACCGCGTTCGGCAAACGCATTCTCGAACATCCGCTGCTTCGGCGCCAGTTTGACGACCGCCTGAAATCGCTTCGCTCCGCGTTTGCCCTGGCGTGGGAATCGGTTCGGCTCCTCGACCAGGTGTGGATGGAACGGCCGCCTTACTCCGAGCGCTATCATCTCTTCCGGCTGGTGGCCCATCTGGCCAAGTACTGGACGGCCGAGTTCGCGGTGGATACGGCGAAATGGGCGATGGAGGTCCACGGCGGTCTCGGCACGCTGGCCGAGTACGGCGCCGAACGCTGGCTGCGGGAAGCGATGATTCTCGCCATCTGGGAGGGAACTTCGCACCGCCAGATCCTGGATGGACTGGAAGTGATGGAACGCAAGCAGGCGCACAAAATGCTCTTCGCACAGTTGGCGGAAATTGCGCCCGCCGCGGAATTGCAGGAAATGGAATCAGAGGTCCAGCGGCTCCTGAATCTGCCGCCCGATCAAAAGGAAGCCGAGGCGGAAGCAGTCTTCAGGCGGCTGGCAGTTCTTTCCGCAGAGCAGCTTTCACGGAAGTATTCGCAGTAAAAACGCAGCGGGTGCCCCCACCCGGAGCCTGCCCCGAGCGAAGTCGAGGGGCCGCCTTTGCCAAGGGTGGGGTCTTTCGGCCCCTTGCTCTTGTCAGCCACTCCTTTACGCTCCTACGCACTCCAGCCGTCGCGGCAGCGACGCCATGAATTTAGCCCGGCGATTTATCGCCGGGTATCGGAGCCCAACATACCAAGTCCCGTAAGGGACGGCTGAGCTGGTAGAGGAGGCATGATGGCCCAACCTACGTTTCGGCGCTCGTGCACGTCGTTTTCTCCACCAAGGGCCGGCGGAAGACGATCTCGGCGCAACTACAGCCCAAGCTCTGGGCCTATCTCGGTGGAATCGCACGACGCAACGATATGACGGCCGTGCAGGTAGGGGGCATTGCGGACCACGTCCATGTCCTGCTGATCCTGCCCGCAACCGTGGCCATTGCCAAGGCCGTGCAGCTCCTGAAAAGCGGATCGTCGAAATGGATCCACGACACGGAAGGCAAACCGTTTGCGTGGCAGGATGGTTATGGCGCCTTCACCGTAGGCATTTCCCAACTGCAAACCACCATCGCGTATATTCGTAACCAGGAGGAGCATCATCGCCAACGCACGTTCGAGGAGGAGTTCCTCGCGTTCTTGAAGAAGCACGACCTCCAATACGATCCACGTTTCGTCTGGGGGTAGAAGCTATCTCATAAAATTAAGATAAAGACTGTCATCCTGAGCGACCGAGGTTGAGGCGTTTAGCGGGCGTGAGCGAAGCGGGAGCCCGCTGCCGAAATCCTGAGCGAAGCGAAGGAGCTAATGTTTCCAGAGCGCGGGAAACGGTCGCGAAGGACCTCGGTCTTCCAACCGCCCAATGCATTCATGAGATGGCTCCTAGTCAGCCGTCCCTACAGGACTCGGATGCATGTGCCCGACACCCGGCGATAAATCGCCGGGCTAAGTTCGCAGCGTCGCTGCCGCGACGAGAAGACGCGAGAAGATGGGAATCGTCCGGTTGTCACAGCGCGGTCGGGGCAAGCCAAAGGCCCCACCCCTGGCAAAAGCGGCCAAGGGTAGGGCACCCTAGAGTTCATTTGTGATGCATCTCTTGGGTGCGCCACCCGTCCTATTCCTCCCCACCCTTAACCTTCATTTCCAAGTCCAGCTTGAGGGATATGCCGAACCCATCGAGACCGGGGAATCGCGATGCCCGGTGGATGTCTCCTCGCGTCCGGGTTCTGCTTCCAAGTGTCAACGAACTCCCTCAATTTCTGGGACCAATCGGGCGGAGTAGGCATGCTGCTATTTTAACTGGCGGGTGGCCGGGTGCTCGCCGGCGCTTCGTGTATGCGGCCTTCCTCATCCTTCATGGCAACCGTTGGTCAGCATTTTTATACCGGCCAAGCTGTTGGAACTTTTCTGCCAGCGTTGCGTAACTGTGTCGAGGAGGAGAACCAATGCGAACACTAACACTTCTGATCAGCCTTCTTGCGCCAGCCGCCGTCGCCTTGGCCCAGGATAAGCCAGCCGCCGTCGCCCCGGCCCCGGATAATCCGCTCAGCACATTCACTAAGGTCGTCTACGGACGGATGAAGGATATCCTGCTCCGCTCCGCCGAAAAAATGCCCGAGGAGAATTACAACTTTAAGCCCACGGAGGCGGTCCGCAGCTTCGGCCAGGTCGTTGGACACGTGGCCGACGCACAGTACCTGTTTTGCTCCATCGTACTCGGCGAGAAAAATCCCGCCCCGAAGGTCGAGCAGACCAAAACCTCGAAAGCTGATCTGATCGCCGCGCTCAAAGACGCCTTCGCCTACTGCGACAGGGCCTACGACGGCATGACCGACGCGTCCGCTACTCAAATGGTGCAGCTCTTCGGAAGCGATAGACCGAAACTAGGCGTGCTGACTGTCAACAACATGCACAATATGGAACACTACGGCAACCTCGTCACCTACATGCGGATGAAGAACATCGTTCCTCCAAGCAGCGAGCCGGGGTCCCAGCCACAGCCGAAGAAATAATGTGTTGACAGGGTGTTACTGTCTCGTAGCGCGCTTTCGGGGTACGGCAGCCAGACGCTCGGCAATGCACAGGTACGTTGCCGAGTTACAGATAAGCCCAATGTGCGTGCCGGAAACCTCAACGTCCACCTTGGGGTCGCCGGTCCGGCAGTAGCGCCAGTCGACGATCCCGTCCGCGCGGGTATAGATGGCGGTTTGCGCCACAGATCTTGGCCATTTCCGGCGGAGGGAGCGCGCGAAAGCGCAGGAGCACCGGCTGGTCGCGCATCCCTGTGGCGGATTCGGATACAGGCTGCGGATCCGGCGGCGCACCAGGTTGGCCAGCTTCAGCACCAGTGGGTGTGCCACGAGCCCCCGGAAGGGAGAGCCCAGAGTGGTGACGGAGGCGATGCGGTCGGGCATTCGGACCGCCGCGGAACGGGCGAAGATTCCGCCCAGGCTGTGCCCGACCAGGTGTACCCGCTGACCCGTCTCCAGGTACGCGCGGTCAATGGTCGCCGCAAGGTTCCGCGCCATCACGTTGGGGCAGTCGGCCGCCAAGCCCATCCCCGAGAAGTACGCACGGTAGCCGATACGGGCGAGCCAGCCGTAGAGTTCAAACAGGATCAAGTCCATCCCCATAAGACCCGGGATGATGACTACTGCCGTTCCATCTCCTGCGGGAACTCCCAGTCCGTAATAAACCGGAGACAGCCGCAGGGCGGCAAATTCCAGGAGCAGGAAGGGTTCATAGAGAATAGGCAGCGGGGAAGGAATCTCTTCATGAGGAAGGAAGCGAGGCTTCGGTGGTGTTTTCAGATGCACCGCTTTGGCTATCATACTCCGTCCGCTTTTGAATGTATCTTGCGTCCATTATCAGCTTGCGATCAAGTGGCGTTTCGGCTACGACCTCGACATGGGGCTGCGAAGACTCCGACAACAGCCGGCGCGGTCGCCGATTTTTCTTGATGCCGCTCCCGTCTGAGTGTTATCATCATACTACATTAAATAGCTGGCTGCAATAGCGCCGAGGCTTCTGTGGGGCGCCGGCGCATGTCGTTTCCACAGCCGTGTTATCCGAGGCGTTAACACGGACGAATCAGCGCTCTTTGACAATCAGCCCCCAAAAAGGCGGAAAAAGCGCCGAAAAGCGCAGCTAAGTCCTTTGGGAATGGGATTTTGCGAGTAAGTCCTTTGTTTTGATCAGATCGGGATCGGATCTCATGGGATCACGCCGCCTAACCCATTGATTCTGCTGGAGGGCATGGGCAGGGGACGATAGTAACGTCCGAGTCAACAGGCATGAGGATTGGCTTCATTGATCCAATGGCTCATTGAATCACTGCAAACCAAGATCCCTCGCGGCCTCAGCCGCTCGGGATGACAAGCCGCGGCGCGGTCCCCGTTGGGGTAAAATTCTCCATTCATGCCAGTTCACGGGACCTTTCTCCGAGCGTGGTGGGCGGTGCTGGTTTGCCTGGCAGCGGTCGCCGCCTGCGCTGCGGATACCGCGGCGGAGAAGAAGCCTCCGGTTCCCTGCACCATCGAGGGCAACGACTGTCAGGCGCCTGCCAAAGACTTGAGGCGGGCGTCCGCCGTCTATTGGCAGGGAGTGAAGGCACGCGAGAAGGACCTCGCCCGCGCCTACCAGGAATTTACCGAGGCCGCCCAGTTGGTTCCCGGCAACGTCGATTATGCCAATGCACGGGAGCTGGCTCGCACCGCTCTGGCTCAGGAGCACATCGAGAGCGGCAACCGACTGCTGGCGGATGGGCGCCAGGTGGAAGCGGTGGCGGAGTTCCGCTCCGCCCTGCTGCTGGATGCCAGCAACGGGTTCGCCGAACAGCGGCTGATGGACGCGCTGGGCGACGCCGCTCCCCGGCTCTCCAAGGGACTGCGCCTGGTCGAGCGCTCGGATCCGGTGGATCTGGCGCCGTGGCCCGGCAGCCAGGACCTCTTCTATCGCGGCGACGCCCGCGGGCTCTACGAGCTGATCGCGCGCAGTTTTGGCATCAAGGCCAGCTTCGATCAATCCTTCAGCTCGCGCCCGGTGCGCTTCAACGTCGAGAACGTGGACTTCGCCAAGGCCATGGAGTTGGCGGGCCTGGTGAGCAAGTCGATGTGGGTGCCATTGTCGGAGAGCGAAGTGCTGGTGGCGACGGACACGGCCGAGAACCATCGCCAGCTCGATCGCATGTCGCTGCGCAGCTTCTATGTCAGCGAGGCAGGGAGCGCGCAGGAGCTGAACGACGTGGTGGGGCTGCTGCGCAGCGTCTTCGACATTAAACTGGTGAACGCTACCCCCTCGGAGAACCTCATCACCGTCCGCGCGCCGCGCGCGACCGTGGATGCCGCCGCCGAGTTCCTCAACCAGCTCTCCACCGCCGGACCGCCGCCGGTGATGCTGGAGGTCCAAGCCTTCGAAATCGACCGCATGCTGCTGCGCAACCTGGGCATCCAGCCGCCGCTCACCTATAACATGTTCAGCCTGGCGGGGGCGGCGGCGCTGCTCGCCAGCCAACCCAACGCCCAGCAGCTCATCAACGAGCTCATCTCCTCCGGCGGCATCAACCAGGCCAATAACACGGCGCTGCAGGCGCTGCTGGCGCAGTTGCAGCAGCAACAGCTCAGTCCGCTGCTCACTACTCCGTTCGCCACTTTCGGCGCAGGCACCACCCTGTTCGGCGTGACCATTCCCTCGGCGACGGCCAACTTCCAGTTCAACAGCTCCAGCGTCCGGACCCTGCAACACCTGACCCTGCGCGCCCTGCAGGGCAAGGCGGCCACCCTGAAAGTAGGCAGCCGTTATCCCATCGTGAACGCCACCTTCTCCCCTATCGCCAACAGCCCGGCCATTGCCTCGAACATCCAAGCCAACACGCTCCAGGCGGCCTTCCCCTCGATCAGCTACGAGGATCTGGGGCTGACGATGAAAGCCACGCCCTCGGTGCACGGCGAGTCCGACGTCACGCTGGAGCTGGAAACCGAAATCCGCGCCCTCACCGGGCAGGGAATCAACGGCGTGCCGGTGATCTCCAACCGCTCCTACAAGAGCACCATCACAGTGAAGGACGGCGAAGCCGCGGTGGTGGCGGGCTACATCACCCGCACGGAGCAGCTCTCGCTGGGTGGACTGCCGGGGCTGGGCGCCATCCCCGACCTGGGCCTGGTAGCGGCCAGCCAGAACAAGACCCTCGAGGACGACGAATTCATGCTGGTGGTCACGCCCCACATTCTCCAGATGCCCGCCGGCGAATCCCAGGCGGTGTGGCTGCCTGCAGGGAAGTAGGGCGAAGATTCTTTGGCCCCGGAATGACGAATAAAAAAGCACTCGGCGTGGCTTGAAGCCGCGCCCTTTCTAGGCCTAACTTGTTTCAGATTCTTTCTCTGTAACCATGACGGACCTTCCCCAAACCAACTCGGCCGAACCCGCCGCTTCCCTTCCCGCCAAGGTCCCGCATGGTCTGCGCTCGCTGCGCCACCGCAACTTCCAGCTCTTTTTCGGCGGACAACTGATTTCCCTGATCGGCACCTGGATGCAGAACGTGGCCCAGGCTTGGCTGGTCTATCGCCTGACGGGATCGTCGTTCCTCCTGGGTGCGGTGGGGTTCGCAGGGCAGATCCCGGTGTTCCTGATGGCGCCGGTGGGCGGCATCTTTGCCGACCGCAAGAACCGCCAGCACGTGGTCATCGCGACGCAGACGGTTTCCATGCTGCTGGCGTTCGTCCTCGCCGTGCTCACGCTGACCAAGCTGGTACAGGTGTGGCACATCTTCGTGCTGGCCGCGCTGCTCGGCGTGGTCAATGCCTTCGACATCCCGGCGCGCCAGTCCTTCATCGTGGACATGGTCGGCAAGGAAGACCTGATCAACGCCATCGCGCTGAACTCTTCCATGTTCAATGGCGCGCGCGTGGTGGGCCCGGCCATCGCCGGATTGCTGGTGGCCTCGATCGGCGAAGGCTGGTGCTTCTTCGTGAACGCCGTCAGCTATGTCGCGGTGATCGTCGGCCTGCTGCTGATGCGCGTCACCTGGCAGCGCGGAAAATTCTCCGGGTCGCCGCTGGAGAACATCATCGAAGGCTTCCAATACGTGCGCAGCACGCAGCCGATCCGCCTGCTCCTGCTGCTACTCGGCCTGGTAAGCCTGGTGGGCATGCCGTACGCGGTGCTGATGCCCATCTTCGCCGACCGCATCCTGCACCGCGGCGCCAACGGCCTCGGCATCCTGATGGGCGCAACCGGCGTGGGCGCGCTCATCGGCGCGCTCAGCCTGGCCTTCAAACGGGGACTGAAGGGGCTGGGCAGTTGGGTGCTGCTCTCCTCGGCAGGATTTGGCGCGATGCTGATCCTGTTCGGGATCTCGAAGAACTTCTGGCTGTCGGTGGCGCTGCTGGTGCCAGTGGGCTACTGCATGATGGTGGAGATGGCGTCGTCGAACACGCTGATCCAGTCCATGGTGCCCGACCGGCTACGCGGCCGGGTGATGTCGGTGTACTCGATGATGTTCATGGGCATGGCGCCGATCGGGGCGCTGGGCGCGGGCGTGGTGGCGCATCACCTGGGCGCGCCCCTGACCGTGGCCATCGGCGGCATGGCCTGCATGCTGGGCTCGGCCGCCTTCGGCATGCGCCTGCCAGTTATGCGCATGGAAGCCCGCCGCCTCATCCTGGCGCAAGGTTTGGCCGGCGGCGACCCGCCGCAGGAAATCGTTTCCCAGGAAGTCTCGGAGAAGGCCTGAACAATCCGGCTCACATTCCAGATTTGTACAGGCGCTCGACGCGATTCACCGTAAGGTGCAATGCCTCGCGCAGCTTAGGCAACTCGGCGGAACTGATATCTACTTCGTTGGCGTCAACGTCCAGGCGAATCTGGAGACAAATCTCGGCGGCGCGTTGCAGGCGCAGGCTGACCAACTTGGACGTCAGCTTATCCGGGTCATCGGTGTTGGCCGACATGGCCGCCCACAGCGTGGTGCGCAGGTGATCCACGGCGCCCTTGAGGTCTTCCAGCACGGCCATCGGCAAAGGGCCGCCCTGCAGTCGCTTATCGATCTCCTCCAACTGTGCCCGGAGTTGCCGCACTTGCTCGATCAGCGCCTGCTGCTGCGTAGCACACCCCCAAATGTCACACGCGGCGGATGCTACCGCGCAGGCCAGCGGGTGTCAAACGGCGTCGGGCTGGCTGTTCCTCAGAAGATTCCCAGGAATTTCTTCGCCGGCAAGAACGTCGTCACGCGCGCGCGGCAATCCCCGCAGAAGTGGCTACCCTTCAGGTCGATGCGCTCCACCGCGTGCGAGGCGGTCATGACGCAGTTGTAATCGCGGCAGTGGGTGAGCCCGAAGGTGTGTCCAAGCTCGTGGACGGCTTCTTTCAGCAGCCGCTCGCGCAGCAGTTCGGGCATCGGAGGTAGGCCGTAGAACTCCTGCCGCAAGCGGTGGCTCGAGACCACGGCGCAGGTGTTGTTAAGCTGCGCCTCGCCGAAAACGAAAGTCAGGATGGGCATGAAGAGATCGTTCCCGGTGACGCCCAAAACGCGCCAGCTTCCCGGGGGAACGCCCTTCCCCATCCGGCGGAGGATCTCGGTTGAGTGATATTGCCCGCGGCGGCTGTCGAAGGCGAACTCCGGTTCCAGCCGGTGTGGCAGAACCTCGCAGCGGGCGCGGAACTCGGCTGCGAGCCCTCGCCGCAACTCTTCCAGCGCCAGGGCATCCACCTCTCCCACCGGCAGCAGGTGGAGGACGCTCATTAGGCCCCTACAGGAGTCTTCTTCCAGCCGTAACGCTTCAGCTTGTTGTAGAGGGTGACGCGGTCGATGTCCAGCCGCTCGGCGGCGCGGGTCTGGTTGCCGCCGCACTCCTCCAGCACCTTGAGGATGTGCACCCGCTCCACTTCGTCCAGCGTCATGGGTACGCTTTCCGGCGACGCGCTGAGCTTAAGGGTGAAGTCTTCCTCGCGCAGCTCCGGCTCCTGCGCCACCACCATGGCCCGCTCCACGGCGTTCTCCAGTTCGCGCACGTTGCCCGGCCAGTCATACTGCTGCAGCAAGGCCATCGCCGCCGGCGACACGCGCACGATGCGCTTATTCATGGCCTGCGAGAACTTGCGAATGAAGTGGTCCACCAGCAGCGGGATATCTTCCTTGCGCTCGTGCAGCGCCGGCACCTCGAGGCGAAATACGTTCAGCCGGTAATACAGGTCGGGACGGAACTTCCCTTCCTCGATCAGCGTCTCCAGGCGCTTGTTGGTGGCGGCCACGCAGCGGAAGTCCACCTTGATGGGCTG
>DATNJE010000227.1:0-3455 GCA_035604095.1 Terriglobales bacterium | reverse complement strand
AGCGGCCCGATCCCGGTTTCTTCCTGGCTGACCAGCAGGCCGGCCAGCCGCGAGAAGGGATCGACCCGCACTTTGTGTGCTTGCTGCACGGCGCGGCCGGCGGCGTGGTTCACCGGCGTTTCCACGTGCTGGATCAGGGTGCCGCTGTTGTACACGTTCAGCATCTGCAAGCCGTAGCAAATACCCAGCACCGGCTTGTGCAGGTTGTAGGCGTCCTGGAGCAGGAGTTCGTCGGCGGTATCGCGCCCGGGATCGGCGGCCTCCGTCTTGGGATGTTTGGCGGCGCCGTATTTCTGCGGATCGATATCGGCGGCGCTACCCGGCAGCAGCACCGCCTGGCACCCGGTGATGATCTTGGCGATCTCCTCCGGTTGGTGGCCGGCCTCGATGACCACCGGCTCTCCCCCAGCCTGCTCCACCGCCCGCACATACTGCGGCAGCGCGCGCTGGGCGTAGTCTGGCTTGCCAAAATGCGGCACCGGGATGGCGATGCGCGGTTTCATGGCACTAGTGTAGAGGAAGCGGCCACGGATGTAGAAGAAGCAGCCACAGATTTTCAGGGATGGCCACCGATTCAGGCAACTTCTCCACCGCGGATAGCCTGCCCCGAGCGAAGTCGAGGGGCGGATGAACGCGGATAACAACCAATGCAACCCACTGAGGACTGCGCGGTTTTCAGCTCATCCGCGTCAATCCGCGTTGATCCGAGGCGCCTGAAGTTCGGCCTTTCCCTGTCGCGGCACCTCCGCGCGCGAATAATACAAATCCTCCACCGCCCTCTGCACCGTGGCTGCGAGCTTGTCCATGTCGCGCGGGCCGTATCCTGCCGGCGATACCGGCTCGCCCACCAGCAACTCCAGCGGCCGCGGCTTGACGTGGAAGGTGTTCATCGGCAGCAGTTCGTAGGTCCCGACCAGCGCCATGGGCACCACGTCCACACCCGCCTTGATGGCCACGTAAAACACTCCCGGCAGGAAAGGCTTCACCTGCCCGGTCGGCGAGCGGCCGCCCTCGGGGAAAACGACCAGCGGCTGCCCGCCCTGGAGAATGGCGGCAGCGCGGTTCAGGCTGCGCATGGAGGCAATGGCGTTTTCACGCTCGATTGAGACTTGCCCCGAGCGCCGCAGGTGCCATCCCAGGAACGGGTACCGGAACAGCTCCTCCTTGGCCATGATGCGGAAGTGGAACGGCAGCCCCGCGTACACCGCCGGGATGTCCAGCGCCGAGAGGTGATTCAGCGCGTACATGTGCGGGCGGGTGGTGTCGATCTTCTCCATGCCGCGCACCGCGAGCGGCGCGCCGATGATCTTCAGGATCACCTTTGACCACGTCACCGCGAACCACTGCTGGATGCGTCCGTCGCGGTCCACCAGCGACGAGAGCAACGAAAACGTGGCCATGAACACCGTCCACAGCCAGATCAGCGGGTCGAAGACGAGGTACGACCGCAGCGCGCTCAGCAAGTGTTTGAATTTGGATTGCGGCATTCAGCAGTCAGCAAAAATAAGATCCCTCGCTCTGCTCGGGATTTCGGCAGCGGGCTCCCGCTTCGCTCACGCCCGCTAAGCACCTCAAGATCCCTCGCTGCCCTGGGGATGACAAGAGTAAACGGGTTTTCAATCACCCGATGACCCGATCGCATGCAGCGCTTCTCCGACGACATAGATCGACCCTGTGATTACCACGACGCCGTCTTTCGACGCCAGTTCCCGCGCGCGCTGGAGCGCACCTGCGACGGTGGGTTCGATGATGATCTCCGCCCCTGTGCGCGCGGCGGCTTCCCGTATCTCCTCCGGGCTGGCGGAGCGCGGGTTGTCCGCGCGCGTGGCGATCACGCGTTCGGCCAGCGGGAACAGGATCTCCGCAATCTCTCCTACGGCCTTGTCGCGCATCACGCCGAACACCAGCACCAGCGGGCGCTCCCCCGCATATTCCGAGAGGGCGGAGCGCAGCGCCCAGGCGCCCGCCGGATTGTGGGCCACGTCGAGGACGATCTCCGGCGAGCCGGCGATGCGCTGGAAGCGTCCCGGCCAGCGCGTCTCGCGGATACCGCGCTCGATGTCGCGGGCGGTCACACGAAATCCCGCCCGGTTCAACTCTTCCGCAGCGGCGATGGCAAGGGCGATATTCCGAAGCTGGTGACGGCCGACCAGCGGCGAGTCCACCACAATCTCTTCTCCCATCACGCGCAGCGGATAGGAGGTGCGCACCCCGTTCGGGGCCACGCCCGGCACGTCTTTCGCTCCCGGCGCCACCGGCGGCACGTAAGGTACGGCGCTCACCGCGTGCGCTCCGCGCTCGGCGATGGTGTTGCCGATCACGTCATTGGCTTCAGGGTGCTGCGGCAGCGTCACCACCACGCCGCCGGGACGTATGATCCCGGCTTTCTCGTGCGCGATCTGGGTGATGGTGTTGCCCAGGAAGTTCTGGTGATCGAGCGCGATATCAGTGATCACCGAAACCACTGGCTCGACCACGTTGGTGGCGTCCAGCCGCCCGCCCATCCCGACTTCCAGAACGGCGATCTCCACGCCTGCGCCGGCAAAGTTGTCGAAAGCCATGGCGGTGAGCACCTCAAAGAAGCTGGGATGCCAAGGCAGTTCGCCGGCTTCGACGAGACGTCGCGCCACCGCTTCCACCCGCTGGTGGATGTCGCCGAACTGCCCCTCGCCGATCTCCTCGCCGTTGACGCGGATGCGTTCATTCACACGCAGCAGGTGCGGCGAGATGTAAAGCCCGGTGCGATGGCCGGCGGCACGCAGAATGGACGCCAGGGTCGCCGCCGTCGAGCCCTTGCCGTTGGTTCCCGCGATCAGCACGCTCGGGAATCGCCGCTGGGGATCGCCCAGCGCGCGCAAGATCGCCCGCATGTACGCCAGGTTGAAGTGCTCCGAGGGCGTGTTGGCCAGCTCGTGGCCGAGAGCGTAGAGACACTCTACCGCAGTTTCATAGGTCGACATGAGCGGTCAGCAATCAGCATTCAGCAATCAGCCAAAGCGGGGGCATCGAGGTCCTGCGCGATTATAAGCGCCTGGGTAGACGAGCGACAGCACACGGCCACGGGTTTGGCTGAGTGCTGAATGCTGAATGCTGACTGCTAGCTGCTCATGAACGCCAGCGCCCGCGCGATATACGGCTTCATCTCCTTGCGCGGCACCACCGCGTCCAGCATGCCGTGCTGCAGCAGAAACTCGCTGCGCTGGAAGCCTTCGGGCAGCTTTTGCCGGATGGTCTGCTCGATCACCCGCGGGCCCGCGAACCCGATCAGCGCCCCCGGCTCGCCGATGTTGAGGTCGCCCAGCATGGCGTAGGAGGCGGTCACCCCGCCGGTGGTGGGATCGGTGAGCACCGAGATGTAGGGCACCTTGGCGGTGTCCATGCGCGCCAGCGCCGCCGAGATCTTGGCGAGCTGCATCAGGCTGATCACGCCTTCCATCATGCGCGCGCCGCCCGAG
>DATNJE010000226.1:0-3352 GCA_035604095.1 Terriglobales bacterium | reverse complement strand
GGCTTGCCCTCGATCACGCCGTAGGCCGAGATGGCCGGCCCCTCGACCACCTGCGCGGCGATCACCGAGCACTGGGTCTCGTTGAAGACGTCGATCATCTGCTTCAGGCAGGGGACGGGCGCGTCGATCACGTCGTCGGCCAGCAGTACGGCGAAAGGCTCGTGACCCACCAGTTCGCGCGCCATCAGCACCGCGTGCCCCAGCCCCATGGCCTCTTTCTGGCGGACGTAGGCCACGTGGATCATGTCCGAGATCTGCCGTACCACCGCCAGCAGCTCGGTCTTGCCGCGCTCCTCCAGCATCTTCTCCAGCTCGTAGCTGACATCGAAGTGGTCCTCGATGGCGCTCTTGCCTCGTCCGGTGATGATGATGATCTGGTCGCAGCCCGCGGCCAGCGCTTCCTCCACCCCGTACTGGATGATGGGCTTGTCGACCAGCGGCAGCATTTCCTTGGGCTGCGCCTTGGTGGCGGGCAGGAAACGCGTGCCCAGCCCGGCGGCGGGAAAAACGGCTTTGCGGACTCGCATCTTTGTCATGCAGTAGCACTCAGCATTCAGCAGTCAGCTTAGAGCACCGGCGAGTCATCCCCCATCATCGCCTTCCGGATGACCTTCACCGGTGGAAAGCCCTGCTTCATGAACTGGTCGTGGAATTCCTGCAGGTTGAACTTGGCTCCCATCTTTTGCTTGTAATCCTCGCGCAGCTTCAGAATCTCAAGCGTCCCCAGCGTGTACACGAGGTACGTTGGATCGGAGGTTCCGCGCTTGGTCTCGGTCTCGGCTACAGCGCGCGATTGATAGCCTTCCTTGACGAAGAAGTCCACCGCCTGGTCAAAGGTCATCTTGCCGGTGTGCATCTCGATGCCCACGATGTAGCGCACGTTCCGCAGCAAGGCGTCCTGCAATTGTCCTAGGCGGAGCTTTAGATACTTCTCGTCGCCGCGCCCGCCGGCCGATTTGCCGTAACCCTCATCCAGCATCATCTGCTCGCAGTAGTGCGCCCAGCCCTCGGCGTTGGAGTGCGAGCCCACCAGCTTGCGCACCTTCGAGGGCGCATTCTGCACCCAAAGGAACTGCACGTAATGTCCGGGATAAGCCTCGTGTGTCGCGACCGAGGTCAGCGTGTCGTAGTTGAACTGCGCCATGAACTCGCGCACGTGCTCCGGCGTCCAGTCCTTCTCCGGCACGGTGACGTTGAAGAAAGCTTCTTTCGCCGTGTGCTCGTAGGGGCCGGGAGTGTCCATGGAGGCGAAGGTGAGCGCGCGCATGAACGGCGGCGTCTCCTCGACGATGGGCAGCACCGGTGACGGGATGGTCACGATGTGAGCGCTTGCGATGAATCCACGAAGGTCGCCGAACATGTCGCGGACCGTCTGCAGCAGTTTGTCAGGCGGCGGATAGTTGTTCTGGGCTTCCGCCAGCACCTGCTCCAGCGTTTTGCTGGGATCGACCCGCGCCGCGGTTTCCTTGAGCCATTGCTGGTTGTGGCGCAGGTCCGCGTAGCCGAGCTTCAGCAGTTCGTCCAGCGGTGTGTCCACCATTTCGTCGTACAGCAGCTTCTTGCGATAGTTCTCGGCGCCGATGCGGAAGTCGCCGTTGGAGCGCGGCAGCAGATCGTCCTGGAGCCACTTCTGGTAGGCCCGGAGGCTGTCGATCACCGCCTGGTTGCTCTGGTTGAACTCCGCGAGCAGCTTGTGATCCTTCACCTCTTTGAACGCCCCGGGGACGTCCTGCTGGAAGAAGCGGATGATCCCCGGCAGTTGCATCAGCGCAACCTGCGTATAGATTTTCGGCGGATTCGCCAGGTTGGCGCGCGCCGCCTCGAATACCTTGGGCATCAGCCGCTCGCGCGCGATGACCGACCGCAGGCGCTCTTCCGCGGGCGCGAAGTTGCGGCTCATGATCAGGAAGACGCTGTAGGTGATGCCGCCGGCGTAGCGGTCGGGATTCCGCTCCCATTGCCGTATCTGCTCCAGCTCGAGCAGCCGCCCATCGATTTCGTGCAGCACCAGTTCGCGGTCGGACTGCTGCCCGGCCGTGAGCCCGTTCGCGCTGAATCCCTCGATCTTCCCCCGCGCCTGCTTCAGCGCCTTGATCTCGGCTGCGACTCCGGCGCGCGAATAGTCTTCCAGTTGCGTGTCGTAGCGATGGAATCCGGCGGACGTGCCCGCGGTAGGATGAAACGGGAAGTAGTAATCGTCGAAGTACTGGTCCACCAGCCGGTCCCACCCAGTCGGCGGCTCTGCCTGTGCTGCTCTCCCTGCTTGCGCCATGCCTGTACTAATCATCGCCGCCAAAATCAAAAAGCTCAACATGAAATCGCGGAAGAGAAGTTTCATCAGCACCTCGGCAGGGGAGTAAGGTACCACACCGAGGAGGCGCAAAGTCTCGGGGAAGTTGCGGTCCGATTCACAGCGCTATGAAAGCGGAGTACAGGCCGCATGTAGCGCGCGAAGCGCGCGATACAACGTAGCCCACGGCGCAAGCCGTGAATAAAGTGAAACAAAGCGGCAGCCCGCGAAGCGGGCGAAAGAGTTATCAACGGTAGCCATCGGACGCGCCTATTCTCGACGGCGTCCCAAGCGAGACTGATTCAGGTCACCCTCCCACCGTACCTTGCCTCGCAGCCGGCGGACCGAAGCCTGCGGGTAGGTCCTCACCAACAACCGAAGGCCCGCCTCCACGACAGCATCCTTGGTGGCAGCCCCACTGCAGCGCATCGCCCGTAGCATTAAGCGGTCATAGAGATCAATTTTCGTCCGCATCCGTTCACCAGGACGGCGCCGGGACGGCCTTTCCTACTTCCCCACCAACTGCCTGAGCACGTACTGCAAAATCCCGCCGTGCTGGTAGTACAGCGCCTCCTGCGGCGTGTCGATGCGCACGGTCACGGAGAACTCGATCAAGTTCCCGTCGGCGCGCTTGGCGCGGACCTTCAACTGCCCGCCGCCGGCGAAATTGTCGCTGAGCATCTTCTTCAGCCCGGAGATTTCGTAGGTCTCCTCGCCCGAGAGCCCGAGCAACTCCGGATTATCGCCTTCCTTGAATTGCAGCGGGACAATGCCCATGCCCACCAAATTCGAGCGGTGTATGCGCTCGTAGCTTTCCGCGATCACCGCGCGGATGCCCAGCAGCGCCGGCCCCTTGGCCGCCCAGTCGCGTGACGACCCCGAACCATACTCCTTGCCCGCCAGCACCACGAGCGGCACGCCTTCTTTCTTGTACTTCTCCGAGGCCTCGAAGACGCTCATGCCCTCTCCGTCGGGCAAGTGGCGGGTCCATCCGCCTTCGGTGCCGGGCGCGATCTGGTTGCGCAAGCGCACGTTGGCGAACGTCCCCCGGACCATCACCTC
>DATNJE010000225.1:0-8085 GCA_035604095.1 Terriglobales bacterium | reverse complement strand
GAAGGCGTGGAGCTGGGCGGCGACGAAGGCTCGGTCGGCCTCATCACCTACATGCGCACCGATTCCACGCGGGTCTCGAATGACGCCATCGCGGAGCTGCGTGAGCTGATCGGCGGCCAGTACGGTCCCGAGTACGTGCCTGAATCGCCCAACGTCTACAAGGAAAAGAAAGAGGCGCAGGCGGCGCACGAAGCCATCCGTCCCACCTCGGCGGCGCGCACGCCCGACAGCATCAAGCAGTATCTGAAAGAAGACGAGTTCAAGCTCTACAAGCTGATCTGGCAGCGCTTCGTGGCCTCGCAGATGAACCAGGCGGTCTTCGACCAGACCTCCGTGGACATCGACGCCAAGTCGAATGGCGACGCGTTCCTCTTCCGCGTCACCGGTTCGGTGCTGAAGTTCGACGGTTTCCTCAAGGTCTACGAGGAATCGAAGGAAGGCCGCGACGAAGAGGACGAGGCGCTCAAGCACAAGCTGCCGGCACTCGAGCAGGGCCAGAAGCTCACGCTTAAGGGCCTGAAGCCGGAGCAGCATTTCACCGAGCCGCCGCCGCGCTACAACGAAGCCTCGCTGGTGAAGGAGTTGGAAGAGCGTGGCATCGGGCGGCCGTCCACCTACGCCACCATCCTGAGCACCATCCAGGAGCGGCAGTACGTCAACAAGATCGGTGGCAAGTTCGTGCCCACCGAGATCGGCCTCGTGGTCACCGACCTGCTGGTGGAGAACTTCAAGGACATCTTCGACCTGGAGTACACGGCCCGCCTGGAAGAAGAGCTGGACGAGATCGAGGAAGGCAAGGAGAAGTGGACCGACGCGCTCGCCGGGTTCTACAAGAAGTTCGAGAAAGACCTTAAATATGCGCAGAAGCACATGGAGAACATCAAGCGCATGGAGAAGCCCACCGACCAGGTGTGCGAGCGCTGCGGCGCACCGCTGGTCATCAAGTGGGGCAAGCACGGGTCCTTCTACGCCTGCAGCGCCTATGATAAGGACGATCCCAACACCTGCACCTTCACCAAAGAGAACCCCATCGACCTGCCCGACCTGGATTCGGCCGACGTGCAGGAGACCACCCAGGAGGAATACTGCGAGAACTGCGGGCGGGTGATGGTGCTCAAGCGCGGGCGCTTCGGGCAATTCATGGCCTGCACCGGGTATCCCGACTGCAAGACCACGCGGCGGCTCGACCAGGGACGCAAGGTGCCGGACATCCCGCTGGATGAGCTCTGTCCCAAGTGCGGACGCAACATGATGCTGCGCCACGGCCGTTACGGCGAGTTCACCTCCTGCTCCGGATATCCCCAGTGCAAGTACATCAAGCAGAATTACATCGGGATGAAGTGCCCGCAGTGCAAGGATGGCGAACTGGTGGAGAAGAAGGCCCGCCGCCGCGGCAACATCTTCTACGGCTGCTCGAACTATCCCGACTGCACCTTCACTTCGGCGTACAAGCCGCAGCCGGAAAGCTGTCCGGAGTGCGGCAGCCCCTATCTGGTGTTCAAGAACCTGAAATCAGGACCGGTGATCGTCTGCCCCAACAACAAGCGCACCGGTGAGGACGAGGAACCGAAGCGGCGCCGCAAGAAGGGTGATGATGCGGCAGAGGCAGCGCCGGCGGTGCGGTGCACGTACTCGCGCCCGGCGCCGGTCGAGGCGGAACCCGTCGAGCAAGTTACCAGCTAACCCGAGCGGCTCGCCAAGTGCCGCTTTTCCGCGTGATAAACTGATACCAGGATGGCAAGCATTCAGCGCCGAAAAACTGTCACCGCCAGTGTAGGCGGCGTGCGCCTGGGCAGCGACGTGCCGGTGGTGGTGCAATCGATGACCAACACCGATACCGCCGACGTGGCCGCGACCGTCCGCCAGGTCGCCGATCTGGCGCGGGCCGGCTCCGAGCTGGTGCGGGTGACGGTGAATCACGACGCGGCCGCCGCCGCCCTGCCCCGCATCGTCGAAGGACTCGAGCAGCAGGGCGTGCGCGTGCCCATCATCGGCGACTTCCACTACAACGGGCACCTGCTGCTGAAGAAGCATCCCGATTGCGCCCGCGCGCTCGCCAAGTACCGCATCAACCCGGGCAACGTCTCCATCGGCAAGAAGGATGACGACAACTTCCGCACCATGATCGAGGTGGCGATCGCGAACCAGAAGCCGGTGCGCATCGGCGTGAACTGGGGTTCGCTCGACCAGGCGCTCTTGACCCGCATGATGGACGAGAACTCGCGCCGCGCCGCGCCGCTCGACGCCCGCGACGTCACGCTCGAGGCCATCGTGGTCAGCGCTCTCGATTCCGCCGAGCGCGCCGAAAAGTACGGCCTGCGCCCCGACCAGATCATCCTCAGCGCGAAAGTCAGTGGAGTGCAGGACTTGATCGATGTCTATCGCGCTTTGGCCGCGCGCTGCCGCTATCCGCTGCACCTCGGGCTGACCGAGGCTGGTATGGGAGCGAAGGGGGTCGTGTCGTCCACAGCCGCTCTTTCCGTGCTGCTGCAGGAAGGCATCGGCGACACCATCCGCGTCTCGCTCACGCCCGCCCCTAATGGTGACCGCACCGAAGAAGTCGTGGTCGCGCAGCAGATCCTGCAGTCCATGGGCATCCGCAGCTTCACGCCGCAGGTGACGGCCTGCCCCGGCTGCGGGCGCACCACCAGTACCTTCTTCCAGGAAATGGCGGAGCAGATACAGTCCTACCTGCGCCAGCAGATGCCGGCGTGGAAGCAGCGCTACGCCGGTATCGAAGAAATGAAGGTTGCAGTGATGGGCTGCGTGGTGAACGGGCCCGGCGAATCCAAGCACGCCCACATCGGCATCTCGCTTCCGGGAACATTCGAGGAGCCGAAGGCGCCGGTGTTTGTGGATGGGCGGCTCATGACCACGCTGAAGGGCGACAGGATCGTCGCCGAGTTTATCGACATTCTGAACGAGTACGTGGAGTCCCACTACGCGGAGCGCACCGAAGCGGCCGCGCGCGCCTAGCACCAAGAGTTCCACATTACAAATGTAAGCTGTGAAGGGGCACGCCTTCAGGCGTGCCGTAGGGAACCTCTAAAGAGTCAGGCTTTAGCCACTGAGGGAAGGCTCAGGTCCTAAAGGCTACTTCAGAGAGGCACTGATGTTGGCACGGCTGAAGCCGCGCCCCTTCACCTGTTTTTCGATTGGGATGAACGGCCATCAGGCGAGCTTCAGCAGCGCGAACGCCGCCACTGCCCACACCGCGAACAGCGCCATGTTGAGGGAAATCCTGAATGCCATGTTGTCCATCAGCTTGTTGTATTCCGGTCCCATGATCCACCTCTGAATTTTGTTCCTACTCTTTGGACGTAGAGCGCGCGCCATGGTTAGCAGTGCGCGTGCCCCCGATCTCACTGAGAGGTACGGAGGGTGGTGGGGAAAAGTTCCGTGATGAGAATCGCCGGAATCTGCGATCTCGGCGATTCTCAATGCTCACCCGATCTCGCTGATCTCCCGCAGTTCGGGATAGCGTTCCACCAGCGTTTCCGGCGCCTTCACCTTGCGCCCGGTGAGCATGTGCTTCAACTGCAGACCATTCACCGCCGCCTTGCCTTCGAAATGATTATTGGCGATCACATAAGTGACTTCGGTCTTGCTTGCGATCTCTTCGATGCGCGGCTTCCAGCGGGCGAGTTCGCCTTCGCTGTAGAGATAGTTGTAGCGGTCGTGGGGAGCTTCGTGCTCGAACCACTGCTCGTAATTGCGGCCGTGCAGGCGCACGTAGCCGATGGGTGCGGTGGCGTGGGTGGTGGGCGCGATGGCGCGTCCCAAGAGCGGCTGGTCGATATTGCAGAAGCTGACGCCCTTTTCGGCGAAGTAGCCCAGGATGCCTTGATTGTTCCAGCTCGCGTGCCGCACCTCGATCACCCGCGGATACGCCTCGAAGCGCTGCAGCAGATGACTGAGATAGTCGCGGTTCTCCAGCGTGTTCTTGAAGGAGATGGGAAACTGCATCAGCAGCGCGCCCAGCTTTCCGGCCTCCGCCAGCGGGTTGAGGCCTTCTTTGACGTCGCGCTCGTCCTTCTCGGTTGGGGAGAGAGTAGCTGCCGAGGTCGGCTGCACGACGCCGCCGGGCGCGTGCGTGAACGCTTTGTAGAGCTTGGCCGTGAACTGGAACTCGGGATTCGCGCCCGCCACATTGCGGCACCACAGCTTGGCCAGTTGCGGCTTGATGGGCCCGTAGAACGAGGTGTTGATCTCGATCACGTCGAAGTAGCGCGCCAGGTACTCGGCGGGATGCTGGTCGCGCTTGAGGCGCGCGGGATAGACGATGCCTTCCCAGTCCTTATATGACCAGCCGGCGGTGCCGATGCGGATGGCGCCCATCGCGGCGAGGGTAGCATAGGTATCCAGAAGCGCTCTTGGCTATGGGCTCTTGGCTTTTGGCCAAAAGCTAAAGGCCAAGAGCCAAAAGCCAAAAGCCGTACCGGCGATCAGTAGAAGGCGACGACCACCCAGTTGGTTCCTTCGGGATAGGTGTCGGTGCGGGCGAAGCAGGCGCCCACGGAGAAGGCTTTCGAGGTCGCAACGTTTGCCAAGTTGCTAAAGTGGGAGCCGAAATTTGCCGGATCGACATCGTTGAAGGCCAGGCTGGCGCTGACGTTGGGGCGTCCCAGGATCGCTTTGGCGTTGACGCGGTCGTCCTTCGCCATCTGGCAGGCATAGTGCCGGAGTTCGGGATCCGGCCGCCAGGCGAGGGGTGGAAGCCTTCTTTGCGCTCTGGCCTGGTTGATGGCGGTTGCGACCGCGCCTTCCATGTCGCCGGCCGAAAGGGCGGGCACGCTGTGGGCGAAATCGGTGACCGCATACAGTGTGTCGCCGTTGCGCACCACGGCCACGCCGACGGCGTTGTATTTGGGATCGAGAATGTTGGCGCGGTGACCGGGAGAAAGCATCCAGTCCTCGTGGATCCCCGCGGTGGTTGGCCCCAAGGCAACGTTCTCCGCCGAGGCGTCGAAATGGATGCTGGTGGCCGCGACGCGGTCGCGCAGGCGGGGCTCGCCAGGGAACTGGTGCGAGAGGCGGCCGCGACGCGCCATCTCCGCCGCGTGCTTGCGCGCCGCCTGCGCCAGCCACTCGTTCCACTCCAGCTCCGGCAGGCCGGCTTCGGCGCGGTCGCGGTTGCTCATGCGGAACAGCTCTTGCTCCGCCGCCGCCGACTCGGAACCCTGCGGCCAGGCCGCTGCGCACAGCGCCATCAGCGCCATGAGGGCGGCCATCGCCATCCTTGATTTCGACCCGCTCATCATCCGGGCCATCTTACGTGAGATCGGAGTCAGAAGAAAAAGGCCTCCGCTCTTCGCGGAGGCCCGTTCCCCCTGTGTCGATTATTGGTGCGCCGCGTTGTGCTTGTCGCGATAGATCGCGCGCGAAGTGCGGTTCTGCTCGCGGTTGATCTTCGTCCGGTCCGCCTGCGTCAGGTGGCCGCCGTCAGCGGCCTTCATGCGGGCTTCCTGGCGGTTGATGTGGGCTTCACGAGCTTCCAGCCGGGAGGTTTCGCCCGCGGTCAACTGCCCGCTCTTCACGCCCTGCGCGATGCGGTCCTGCTGGTTTTCCTTGCGTGCGTTGATCTCCTGGTTCGACTGCGCAACCGCCGGAAGCGCCAGCGCGCCGAACAATATCACTGCCGTGAGTCTCCCTGTCCAGTTCATCGATCGTCTCCTTGTGATGGTTAACTGCGCGGCTGGCGTTTGTTTCCGCAGCCTGCTGTCATTGTCGTGAACCCAGTGAGTGGCAGGATGTCGCGAGGCGCGGAGAATTTCGCGATGACTGTGGGACACTGTCCACGCGAATTTTCAGAGCAACTTTTTCGGTGGAGAAGGGTTGCGGGCGGGCTTCTACAGGCCAGCTTCGATGCGGGAGCGCGGATCGAGGTTGAGGCGTTTAGCGGGCGTGAGCGACCCCGAGCGCAGCGAGGGAGCGGGAGCCCGCTGCCGAAATCCTGACGCGCAGCGGAAGGATCTGCCAGTTCATAGTCCCGCCTCTATTCTTGATCTTGGATCCAGGTAATCCCGCAGCGCGTCGCCGATGAAGTTGAACGACAGCACCGCAATCATCACCGCCACGGCGGGGAACAGCACCAGGTGAGGAGCGTCGAAGAGGTGGGCGCGGCCGTCGTTGAGCATCGAGCCCCAGCTCGCCGTCGGCGGAGGCACGCCCAGGCCGAGGAAACTCATGGTGGCTTCCGCCAGCACCGCGCCGGCCATGCCGATGGCGCCCTGCACGATGACCGGCTGGATCATGTTGGGCAGGATGTGGCGGGTGATGATGCGCCAGTCGCCGGCGCCCAGAGCCCGCGCCGCTTCCACGAACTCGCGCTCGCGCGTGGCCAGGACCTGGGCGCGCACCAGGCGCGCGTATCCCACCCAGCCACCGATGGAGAGCGCGAGAATCAGGTTGAAGATGCCCGGCCCGAGAAAGGCCACGAATGCGATGGCCAGCAGGATTCCGGGGAAAGAGAGAAATGCATTCATCAGGATGACGTTGACGAAACGGTCGACGCGTCCGCCGTAGTAGCCGGCGATGCAGCCGACGATCAGGCCGATAGAGAGCGACGCCGCCACCACGCTCACGCCCACCAGCATCGAAATGCGCGCGCCGTGGATGATGCGCGAGAGGATGTCGCGACCGAGTTCGTCAGTACCGAACCAGTGCGCCGCCGTCGGACCCATAAGGCGAGCGGGCAAGTTGATCTGCGCGGGATCGTAGGGCGCTAGCCACGGCGCGAAGATGGCGCACACGACGAAGATCGCCACCATCGCCACGCCGGCGGTGGCCAGCGGGTTGTAGCGCGCGGCGCGGGTCAGTTGCCAGTTGCCGGTTGTCAGTTGCCAGGTTTCAGTTGCCACGGTGTTCTCGTCAGCTTGTAGCGCCGCCGTCCCGGCGGCTGTCCCGTGGGCGTCTCGCCCACGGCAGAATGTCTTCGCGCATGGCCGGCCAGAGGCCGGCGCTACATCACTGCCTGATCCTCGGATTCGCCACCGAGTACAGCAAATCCGTCAGAAAATTCACGGCCACGTAGGTCAGCCCGATCGCCAGGATGCATCCTTCGACCAGGTAGTAATCGCGATTCGAGATGGCCTGGATCGTGAGCCGGCCGATCCCTGGCCACGAAAATATCGTTTCCGTAACGATGGCGCCGGCCAGCAGCGCGCCGAACTGCAGCCCGACCACGGTCAGCACCGGGATCATGGCATTGCGCAGC
This sequence comes from Terriglobales bacterium, assembly GCA_035604095.1. Taxonomy (GTDB): domain Bacteria; phylum Acidobacteriota; class Terriglobia; order Terriglobales; family Acidobacteriaceae; genus JAHFUA01. Next base: position 869 of record DATNJE010000225.1, on the reverse strand, counting down.
GCGTGGCGATATACGACCGTGCGCTCCGGCAGGCCCTTGGCGCGCGCGGTGCGGATGTAATCCTGCCCCAGCTCTTCGAGCATCGAGGTGCGCACCATGCGCGTCAGGATGGCGGCCAGCGCGCCTCCCAGCGTGATTGCCGGCAACACAAGATTAGCGACCGTTCCGCTTCCCGAGACCGGCAGCGCGCCCAGCTTGATGGCGAAAAATAAAATCAGCACTGGCCCCAGCGCGAAGTTGGGGAACGAGAGGCCGAGCAGGCTGACGAAGCTGATCACCCGGTCGTCCCAGCGGTTGCGGCGCCGCGCCGAACGCACGCCCGCGGGGATGGAGAGTGCAAGCGCCACCGCCAGTCCGGCCAGGGTTAGTTGCAGCGTGAACGGATATCGCTCCGCGATCACTGCCGCGACGCTTCGGTTGTAGCGCAGCGATTGTCCCAGGCTTCCGTGCAGCACGCCCCGCCAGTAATTCACGTATTGCTGCCCGATGGGAACGTCGAGCCCGTAGGCATGCCGCGCCGCCTGCAGGTCGGCGCTGGTGGCGCCCTCGCCCAGCATCTGTTGTATGGGATCGCCCGGCACCAGGTGGATGAGCAGAAAGACTATGGAAACCACCAGCCAGATCACCGGCAGTATGTAGAGCAGTCGGGTGGCGGTGTAGCGCAGCATCAATCGCCCGCCTGCGCCTGCCTGGCTTCCGCCGGTTCGACCATCACGCTCGCAATGCGATGCCCGTCCACCTGCAGCACGGTGAAGCGGTTTCCCTGATACTCGAACGACTCGCCGCCCTTGGGGATCTTCTGCAGCCGCGCCATCACGAAGCCGGCCAGGGTTTCGAAGCCTTCGTCGCGCGGCAGCTTGAGTCCCTGC
>DATNJE010000224.1:0-2444 GCA_035604095.1 Terriglobales bacterium | reverse complement strand
GCTATTACGAAAGCGGCTCGAAGTGGAAGCTGGTTTCGGGCCAATCGGCACTTCGTTTTAGCGGGAGGTTTCCGGAAATCCAAGGACGTAGGAAGACATATACCTCTCCAGCTGTGAGTGAAGTATCCGGCTAGCGGGGTGGACGGTAGCAGTTAGTTTTGTTTCGCCGGGGCGGGCTTCTTCTCTTCGGCGGGCTTGGAGAACAGGATCTCGGTGACCAGCAGCAACGCTCCCATAACGATGGCGCTGTCGGCGACGTTGAACGCCGGCCAATGATACCCGGCCACGGAGAAGTCCAGGAAATCGACCACGTGTCCGTCCAGCACGCGGTCCCACAGGTTGCCGAGGGCGCCGCCCAGGATGAGCGCCAGGCCGAAGCCGGTGACGGTGAGGGCGTGGCTGTTCTTCCACAGCAACGCCGAGACCACAACCAGCGCGATGAGCGAGAACAGGATGAGCGCCGCCACCTTCCACTCCGAGGGTGAGTCAGAGAACAGACCGAAGGCGGCGCCGCGGTTCTCCACGTGCGTCAGGCGGAAGAATCCGGGGATGACGGTGAGGCTGTCGTGCAGGGTGATGTGCTGCGCGACCAGCCATTTGCTCGCCAAGTCCACCACGACCACCAGACCGGCGATCAGGAAGTGGAACTTGCGCATGGCGTGCGGTTCAGTCGTCGAGTTGATGTTCGCTGTGGTCATCCTGTGTTTCTTAAGCCGCCGACAATCCTTTCAGCGCCTCGGTGCAGCGCTCGCAGATCGTAGGATACTCTGGATTCTCGCCCACGTGGACGGAGTAATTCCAGCAGCGCTCGCACTTCTGGCCCGGAGCCTTGGTCACCTTCACCGCCAGCGCCGCCGCGCCATCTCCGCCAGGCGACTCATGGAATTCGACCTCTGAGACGATAAATAAGTAGCGAAGGTCGGCGCGGCGCCTCTCCATCACGGGCAGCAGGCCCAGCGGCGCCGAGATGCTGACCTTCGCCTCCAAGCCACCGCCGATAAGCTTGGCGTTGCGCGCCTCTTCCAGCGCCTTCAAAACCTCGCTCCGGACGCCCAGCAGCGTCTCCCAATCGCCGCGCACAAGATCAAGGCCTTCAATGGATGAGATGCTGCCGGTGATCTCCGCGCCGCCCAAAAACTGCGCCAGATGGACGCTCTCCGGCCGTCCCGCGGCCTGCGGCAGGTAGCGCCAAACCTCGTCGGCGGTGAAGCTCATCATGGGCGCCAGCAGCCGCACGAGGGCCTCGCCGATGCGCCAGATGGCGGTCTGCGCCGAGCGGCGGCCACGCGACCCGGGCGCCCAGGTGTAGAGCCGGTCTTTCAACACGTCGAAGTACACCGCGCTCAGGTCCACCACGCAGAAATTGAGGATGCGCTGGTAGGCCTTGTGGAACAGGAAGCCGGTGTACCACTCGCGCACTTCGGCGTCGAGATCGGCGGTCTGCAAGAGCATGAACTGGTCGAGCGAGTGCATCTCGCCGAAGGCGACAGCGTCGCGCCCGGGATCGAAGTCGTACAGGTTCTGCAGCACGAAGCGGAGGGTGTTGCGGATCTTGCGATAATTATCGGAGATGCGCCGCATCAGCTCTTCCGAGCAGGTAACGTCCTCGCGGAAGTCCACCGAGGCCACCCACAGGCGCACGATCTCGGCGCCCATGCGGTTGGCGATGTCCACCGGATCAACCACGTTGCCCAGCGACTTCGACATGGCGCGGCCGTCGGGATCGAGCGTCCAGCCGTTGGTTGCGACCATGCGATAGGGTGCGTGCTCCCGTGCGCCCACGGCGCAGAGCAGGGAAGAGTGAAACCAGCCGCGATATTGGTCGCCGCCTTCGAGATAGAGGTCCGCCGGCCAGGGCAGGCCCTCTTCGCGTCCCAGCACCGCGAAGTGGCTCGATCCGGATTCGAACCACACGTCGATGATGTCCATTTCTTTGCGGAAATTAGCGGCGTCGCATGAACACTTGGTGCCGGCTGGAAGAATCGCGGCAGCGTCCTTGGTGTACCAGGCATCCACGCCCTCTCGCGCCACCAGCTCGAGCACGGCGCGATTGACCTCTTTCGACTTCAGCACTTGGCCGCACTCCCCGCAGAAGAAGACGGCGATGGGCACGCCCCACACCCGCTGCCGCGAGATGCACCAGTCGGGCCGGGTCGCGATCATGTTGGAGATGCGCTCTTCGCCCCACTCCGGGTCCCACTTTATTTTCTTGATCTCGTCCAGCGAGGCCTGGCGTAGCGAGCGGCCGTCGGCGGTGACTTTGGCCTCCATCGAGATGAACCACTGCTCGGTGGCGCGGAAGATGATGGGATTGTGACAGCGCCAGCAGTGCGGATAGGAGTGTTCAATTTTTTCGAAGCCCAGCAAAACGCCCCGGCTCTTCAACATATCCACGATTAGTGGATTTGCCTTGAAGACCTGCTGGTCCTTGTACTCTGGCAGGC
>DATNJE010000223.1:0-5766 GCA_035604095.1 Terriglobales bacterium | reverse complement strand
TCCGGTAATGCAGTTCCAGATCAGGCCGGGACGGTCGATGATCTTCTGGAATTCCGCCGCAGCCGCGCTCGCCTGTCCGGCAGCGAGGTAGGCCTCTCCTCGCAGATAGTTCGGATACGCGCACGAGCTATTAGCAGAGGCGAAAGCCAGGGAGAAATCCAGATCCGCGGTCCTCTGCAATTGCTCGAGTGCGTCCTGGGGCTGCTTTGCCGACAATGCGATCTGGGCGTTAATCAACGGCAGCCAGTAAGACTGCACCAGCGTGTGCGCCGGGAATTGCTGGCTGACTTTTTGTGTCATTGCCCGGGCGTGAACCACATCTGCCGCCCGTGCCAGAGTCAGCGCCCCCAGAACCCGGGCATCGCGACTGTCCGGCGTTAGTCCGAGGCCCTTCTCTACATCGCGGCGCGCGTCCTCGATATTGCCCAACAGCGCTTCCCGCCAGGCAGCGGTGACCAGCCACAAAGAGGCGGATTCCTTGTTGTCGGTCCGCACGGCGGATTCGGCCGCCGCGCGCGTCATCTCGCGGGCTTTGGTCAGGCGCCCGGCATAGGCTTCGGTGTCGGCCTGCAAGCCCAGAATTTCATTTTGTAGTTGCGGGCGCGCATCGTACCACGCCGTCTGCTCGGCCATGGTTTTGCTGTCTCTTTGAATAAAGGCCAGGCCATACCGGACCTGGTGCAGGGCGTCGTCATCCAGGCCGCGCGCCAGCGTCTGTGTGTAGACCTGTTGGGCCTCATCGTAATGCTGCAGGGTGACAAGAAAACCCATCACGTTCTCGGCCGTGATCACGTTGTCGGGATTCAGGCGCGCTGAGGCGCGGGCCTGCTCCAGCCCCTGCTCCACCTTCCCCTGCCCGGAATAAACGGTGGACAGGTTGTTGTAGGGAGTGTCGTCGCGCGGGTAGTTCTCCTCCCATTCGCGGAAGGTCTCAACGGCCCTGTCCAGATCGCCCGTGACCGCCATGTAGTACATCGAGGTGATGTGCAACTTCTCGCGCTCGCTGGCGCGGTCGCGCAGCGCGAAGGCTTTGGTCAGGTACTCGCTTCCACGAGTGGCCTGGCCGATGTTGCCATACATGATTCCGACGCCTTCAAGCGCCGTGGCAAAGTTTGGGTCGAGGTCAATCGCCCGCTGAAAGAACGGCAAGGCCGCTGCCGAGCCTTTTTCCATCTCGGTTTTCCGCGCGATCGCCTGAGCCTTCAGGGCTTCCAGCGAGGGCGTGGTTTCCTGACCGAGAGGAGCATCAAACTTCTGCACCGAGGCGAGAGATTCTCCCAACTGACCCCGCAGCTTGCTGGCGGCCTCGCCGAGCGCATCCAGCACTTTCTCTTTGCCCGAAGCCGACGATTGCTCCTGCGCCAGAACGTCTCCATTCAGGCAATTGACCGCTTTCAGGCCGACTACGAACTGGCTGCCCAGATTGGCGATCGACCCAGCGACATACGCTTTGCTGTCGGCGCGCTGGCACAATTCGCGGGCCACGTCCGGCGTCAGGGGCGTGCCGACGGCCTTGGTCATCAGCTTCAGCGTGGCCGCGACTTTGTCGTCAGAGAGCACGTTGAGAAATGGCGACTGCCGCAGCGAAACGCTCAGCGCCTGCTTGAGCGCGTCGTCGAAGACGGGGTCGCCGGTCGAGTTGGCAAAGTCCGCAACAACGATGGTGTCTTTTTCCGTGAGCTTTGCAACCGGGCGGTGGGTCAGGTAGTAGCCGGCGGCCAATACCGCGACCATGACGACGCCGGCTGCAGCAATCCAGACGCCGAGCCTGGAACGTGGTTGCGTAGCCGCAGGGGCAGCAGCTGACGCCGAACTCGTGACGGCGGCTTTGCCGCTCGATTCCTTCTTCGCGGTCAAGCCGGAGCTGGACGCGACGGCCGCGGGCTCTCCTTCAGCCGCTGCCACCGAACTCCTGCTCGAATCGATCTCCCGCCTCAGCCGCTTCAGGTCCGCACGCAGGTCGGAAGCATGCTGGTAGCGCAGATCACGGTCCTTTTCCAGCGCCTTGTTGATGATGCGCTCCAGCTCCGCCGGCAAGTCGGGATTCAACCGCACCGGGGCGACCGGAGCTTTGTGCAGGATCGACTCGAACAGCACAGCGGTTGTGTCTCCGCGGAAAGGTAAAGTGCCGGTGGCCATCTCGTAGATCACAGCACCGAAGGAGAACAGATCGGTGCGGGCATCGAGCGGCTTGCCCCGAGCCTGCTCGGGCGACATGTAGGCGGCGGTGCCGACGGTCGATCCGGGACTGGTCAGGTGGTGAGCATCGGATTTGGTCTGGGTCGCATCGCCGGGGACGGGTGCGACCTCGACTTTGGCCAGGCCAAAGTCGAGAATCTTGGCCGCTCCACGGCTGGTCAGGAACAGATTGGCGGGCTTGATGTCGCGATGCACGATGCCTTTGGCATGCGCGGCGTCGAGCGCATCGGTCACATCGATCGCCACGCCGAGCAGCGTCTCCAGATCGAGCGGGCGGTTGTTGATGACGTGCTTCAGGGTCGCGCCGTCGAGAAACTCCATGACGATGAACGCCCGCCCGTCGACTTCGCCGATGTCGTGGATGGTGCAGATGTTGGGATGGTTCAGGGCCGAGGCGGCTTCGGCCTCGCGTTGGAAGCGGCTCAGCGCTGCCGGATCGCGGGTGACGTCTTCGGGCAGAAACTTGAGCGCGACGAAGCGATGGAGGCGCGTGTCTTCGGCCTTGTACACCACTCCCATGCCGCCACCGCCCAGCTTTTCCACGATCCGGTAGTGAGAGATGGTCTGTCCGATCATGTGGGAGAGAACCCGTTTGCAAAGCGGCGGCGCGACCATCGCCGATGAAACCGGTTCGCGGCGCAGCTTGCAAATTGGCCCCCATGTTAGAGGCGGCAGGGCTGGTAGTCAATTCGCTTGCCGGCTAGCGTTGCATGGCACGGTTGCGATCCCGATCCGCGGATAGTCCCCTCGCTCGCCGTGTGCTGGGCTGTGGCGTGCTAATCTCGACGGGCGTGCTCCGGTTCACTCAATTTGCGCCCGCTTTGTGCAGCGTCACCGCTGTATGCCTGTGGGGCGCTGCCGACTTTTCCGGAGGCTACGGCTCCCGCCGGGCTAATGCCTTCGTTCTGACGGCGTTCTCGCATGCCTGCGCCTTTGCGCTCATGTTTGGCATTGCGCTGACGCAACATGGCGCTTTTCCATCGCGTACGAGCATCCTGTGGGCGGTGCTCGCCGGCGCGGTAGGCGGCTTCGCGCTGTCCATCTTCTACCGCGCCCTGTCCCTGGGACAGATGGGGTTAACCGCACCGATTGCTGCTCTGATCGGGGCGGCCATCCCCACGCTGGCCGACATCGCGATGGAGGGCGCGCCCAGCCGCTGGACGATTGCCGGTTTCGCGCTGGCCATCGCCGCCATCTGGCTCATCACGCGACCGGAAGCCAGCCCGGCCGACTCGGAGTATGACGCATCGCGCCGGCCTGCGGGCGTTGGCATGGCCGCGCTCGCCGGAGTCGGGTTCGCCGGCTTCTATCTCTGCATTCACCAGGCGAGCGGCTCGGCGGTCTGGCTGGCAGCGATCTCGCGCATCGGGTCGTTCACTTCCACTGCCGTTGCCGTCGCCGTAACCCGGGCCCCACTGGCTCTCGATCGTCCACGCGCCGGGCTAGGCATGCTGGCCGGCATCCTCGACATCAGCGCCAGCGCGCTGTTCATCTTCGCCAGCCAGCGGGGGCGGCTGGACGAGGCGGTGGTCATCACGTCTCTGTATCCCGCCGTGACTGTGCTGCTGGCGCGGTTCCTGCTGAAGGAGCATTTCAGCCGCTGGCGGTTCATCGGCCTGCTGGCGGCGCTGGCCGCGGTGCCGCTGATTGCGGCGGGATAGGTGATGAACTGAGCTTCTGTATTCCCTATTCTCGAATAGGGAACGTAGCATCCAGCAGCTGGTGGTTGAAGGATAGGGCGATGGCGCTAGTGGAAATCCGCAGTCTGACCAAGGTCTTTCCTCAGGGCGGATCGCCGTTTGGGGGAAGGGCCGGCGCTGGCCGAAGGAAAGACATTCGGGCGGTGGACGGCGTTTCGCTCGACATTCACGCCGGCGAAACGCTCGGGCTGGTCGGGGAATCCGGTTCGGGCAAGAGCACGTTGGGACGGCTGATCCTTCGCCTGCTCGATTCTACTTCGGGCACGATTCGCTTCGAAGGCCGAGACCTGCTCGCCGCCGGCAGGGGCGAAATGCGGCGCCTGCGGCGCGACCTGCAGGTTATTTTTCAGGATCCGTTTGCGTCACTCGATCCCCGCTTCCGGGTAGAAGACATCATCGCAGAGCCGCTGATCATCCACCACGACTCCGCAGACGACTCATGTAGGGACAGCCGCCCCCGTCTGTCCGGTCGAGCAAAGCTCGACTTGCGTGCCCGCGCGGTCGAACTCCTGCGCGCCGTGGGCCTCGACGAATCCGCGCTGCGGCGCTACCCTCACGAGTTCTCCGGCGGACAACGCCAGCGCATCGGCATCGCCCGGGCGCTGGCGCTGCGACCAAAATTTATCGTGTGCGACGAACCGGTCTCGGCGCTTGACGTGAGCGTAGGCGCGCAGATCGTCAACCTGCTGGCACAACTGCAGCGCGATTTCGGACTGACCTATCTCTTCATCTCCCATTCGATGCCGGTGGTGCGTTATCTCTCGACGCGCATCGCGGTGATGTATCGGGGCAAGGTTGTGGAACTCGGTAACGCGGCCGACATCACGGTGAAGCCGCAGCACGCCTATACTCGCAGCCTTTTGGAAGCGACCCCCGAGATGGTGCAGGGCGGGCACCCATGACATACTTTCCCAATGCCGCGCTCGCAGCCCGGTTACGCCCGCGACCTCGTCGAACTGATTCTCGGCTACGGGGTGATCGTCGGCGTCATCTGGATGCCCGCCGTCCCGCAGCGGGTCGTTTCTCCCCTCGTGCTGATCTTCACGCTGGCGGTGGTGTTGGCACGCGGACCCAGCCGTGAAGAATTGGGACTGGGCCGCCGCGGCCTGGCGTCCTCTCTGTGGATTTTGCCTGCAGCCGTGGCAGTTGCCGGGGCAAGCGTGATGGTCGCCAAGCGAGTGGGAACGCTGCATCCGCTCTTCAACGGCGACGCCCGGCACATCACGGGCTACGTTGTGTGGACGCTCTATCAGCAATTCCTGCTGAACGACTATTTTCTGCCCCGGCTCACGCGCATTGTGGGCCATGAACAGGCTGCCATAGGTGTAGCCGGAGTGCTGTTCGCCGCGGCCCATCTGCCCAACCTCACGCTGACGGCAGCGACGCTGGTGTGGGGCGTGGTGTCGTGCGGCCTGTTCCGGCGCTACCGGAATCTCTATGCGCTGGGCCTGGCGCAGGGACTCCTTGGCCTCTGCTTCGCGGTTTGCGTTCCCGACGCGCTGCACCACCACCTGCGCGTGGGGCTGGGATATCTGCGTTACCACGCGCCTGACGCGGGACGATAGATCTAAGGGCCTGCACGCTCCGGCTCGGCCGCGGCCATTCTCCAGGCAAACATCAAGAACGACGGAGCGGTCAGATCGAGTGCCGGCTCATTGGTCGAGTAGTAAGCAACATTGTCGCGGTACATGGCGCCGTTGCCGTCAAATTGCGAGTAGGAGTCTTCTCCGTTCGCAGGACAAGCCTTGGCCCCGCCAGGCAGTCCGGAGTCTGCTTTCTCGATCGGTCCCTCGACCACCGCCCCGGCGAGGACCGGCGCCGGTGGATTGCCCGACGCCAGCAGGTTGGCCACTTGATGATGAATGCA
>DATNJE010000222.1:0-10908 GCA_035604095.1 Terriglobales bacterium | reverse complement strand
GTCGGAACTCGACGGTGTGCTGCGCCACTGCTTCCAGAACCAGCAGACGCTGGAGGATGCCTGCGCCGAAGCCGAGCCGCTGGGAGATGACCTCTACTTCGTGGCCGCCAGCCCGGCTATGCGCCGCATCCGCACCCAGGTAGCCCAGGTGGCCAAGGTGGATGTGCCGGTGCTGATGCTGGGCGAAAGCGGCACCGGCAAGGAAGTGGTGGCCCGCCTGATCCACAAAATGTCGGCGCGCGCCCACCGCACCTTCCTCAAGGTCAATTGCGCCGCCGTTCCCGCTGACCTGCTGGAAAGCGAGCTGTTCGGATACGAGCCCGGGGCCTTCACCGGGGCCAACCGCTCCAAGCCCGGCAAGTTCGAACTCTGCAACAAGGGCACGATTTTGCTGGATGAAATCGGCGAGATGCCGCCCCTGCTGCAGGCCAAGCTGTTGCACGTGCTGCAGGACCAGACCTTCTCGCGCCTGGGCGGACGCTCCACCATCAGCGTCGACGTCCGCATCCTGGCTGCCACCAACATCGATGTGCAGGCGGCGCTGGCCAACCGCAAGCTGCGCGAGGATCTTTACTACCGGCTCAACGCCTTCACGCTGCAGATTCCCCCGTTGCGCGAGCGCAAGGAGGAAGTGCCCCTGTTGCTCAAGCACTTCATGACCCGCGTCGCCGAGCGCTACGGGCGCCCACCCCTCCCCTTCTCCCCCACGCTGCTGGAGTCTTGCCTGAAGCACAACTGGCCAGGCAACGTGCGCGAACTGGAGAACTTCGTGAAGCGCTATCTCATCCTGGGCGATGAGGCACAAGTCTCCCGCGAACTCCAACCCGAGGCCGCGCCGGCCGATAGCGCGCTCAGACCGCAGGAGGCGCACCCGGGCGGATTGAAGTCGCTGGTCCGTGGCCTCAAGGATGAGGCCGAAGCCGAAGCCATTGCTCGCACCCTGGAACAAACCAATTGGAACCGCAAGGAAGCCGCCCGCATCCTGAACATCAGCTACAAGGCCCTGCTGTACAAGACACGGCAGTACGGCATTGAAGGGCCCGGCCGGCAAGCCTCGCGGGTCGTTACCTCCGCCTGAGCATCGCTTCCGACATCGGTAGAGCTGCGAGCCGCCGCTACCGCCGCCGGGATAAAGCTGGTTCTCTAGCTGTTACTGCTGGCTGGCAGCAACGCCCCCAGGCGTACAATCTCTCGGGGGTGGGGCGTGCTCGCGCGCTCGGAACGAAAATCAAGAATCTGGTCCGTCGTGCGCGTCTCCAGCGGCAATTTCCTGGAGATGTACGACTTCATGGTGTTCGGCTACTACGCCTCGGCGATAGCCCGCACCTTCTTCCCGGCGGGAAGCGAGTTCGCCTCGCTGATGCTGTCGCTGATGACCTTCGGGGCGGGATTTCTCATGCGTCCGCTGGGCGCGATCGTGCTCGGAGCCTACACCGACCATCGCGGCCGCCGCGCCGGCCTGCTGTTGACGCTGGCATTGATGGCGGTGGGCATCCTCTCCATCGCGTGCGTGCCCGGGTACAAGACCATTGGCATTGTCGCGCCGCTGCTGGTGGTCTGCGGACGTCTGCTGCAGGGATTCTCGGCCGGCGCCGAACTCGGCAGCGTCTCCGTCTACTTGTCGGAGATCGCCACCCCGGGACACAAGGGCTTCTACGTGAGCTGGCAGTCGGGGAGCCAGCAGGTAGCGGTGATGTTCGCGGCCTTGCTGGGAGTGATCCTCAACTCCAGGCTTTCGACGCAGCAGATGGCAGCGTGGGGATGGCGATTGCCGCTGCTGATTGGCTGCCTCATCATCCCGGTTCTGTTCGTGCTGCGCGGGTCGCTGCAGGAAACAGGTGCATTCCTGGCGCGCAAGGTGCGTCCCAGCACCGGCGAAATCCTGCGCTCGCTGGCCGAAAACTGGCGCGTGGTGGCGATTGGAACCATGCTGACCACGATGACCACGGTCTCGTTCTACCTGATCACGGCCTACACTCCGACCTTCGGCAGCACGGTGCTACATCTGGCCAGCATCCACAACCTCATCGTGACCCTCTGCGTGGGCGCTTCGAACCTGTTGTGGCTGCCGGTAATGGGAGCGCTTTCGGACCGCATCGGGCGGCGGCCGCTGTTGCTGGCGTGTACCGTGATGGCGCTGGCCTCGGCGTATCCGGCGATGTCGTGGCTGGTGGGCGCGCCGTCGTTTTCGCGGCTGCTTACGGTCGAACTCTGGCTATCGTTCGTGTACGGCAGCTACAACGGCGCGATGGTGGTTTTTCTGACGGAAATCATGCCGGCGAAAGTGCGCACCACAGGGTTTTCACTCGCCTACAGTCTGGCCACCGCCGTCTTCGGCGGCTTCACCCCGGCGATTTGCACCTACCTGATCCACGCGACCGGAAACCGCGCGGTCCCGGGACTGTGGCTGTCGTTCGCCGCGGCGTGCGGATTGCTGGCAGCACTCTTCGCCCGGCCCTACGAAGAACCGGTCGCCGCTGCGCTGGCCTCGGAGCCCGAGGGCGCTTAGCAATCCGTCAGAACGAGAAGCGCACCCCGAGCTGGATGTCGCGCGGTCCTCCGCCGCCCAGGAAGGGATTACCCGAGCCCACGTCCGGCGTGGCCGTGATCGCCAGGTTGCCTTGAGGATGGCCGTTGGCGTCGGGGTTCAACCCGTTCAGCGCGTCCACACAGTAACAAGGCAACTCCGGATTCGAGAAGTTTGGGTGGTTGAAGATGTTGAAGAAATCCGCCCGCACTTGCATGGTGACACGTTCACCGAGCGGCGTGTTCTTGGCCAGCGAGAAATCGAAATTGCGGTAATGCGGTCCGGTGAACGCGTTGCGCCCGACGTTGCCGAAGTGCTGAGTACCGGGCACGCATGCCTGCGTGGTTGCATCCCAGGTGCAAGGCACGGAGAATGCCTGCAGGTTGAGGATGTTTCCCGGCATCGAGGTGCCCGCGTAAGGATTCCCGACCAGGTCCAGCCGGCCAAAGCCCTCGCCGCTGCCGTTGAAGTCACCCTCAAAATAATAGGTCGGATCGTAGGGCGCGCCGCTGGCGAGAGTGAGCACTCCATCCAGCGACCATCCCTTGGATAGCTTGGGCATCCAGGCGCTGCCGGGAATCTCGTAGTGGTAATTCCAGCTCAAACGGTTTCGCACATCGAAATTGGAATTGCCGCGTTCGAGGTCGGGGCGATAGCTGTTGTCCGGCTGCGATGCCTGCGGCACGAAATCCAGCCCGTCGCTGGCGTTGTCGATGGAATGCGACCAGGTGTAGTTCACGGTCGAGGTCAGGCCGTGCCAACTCTTCATGGTCAGCACCGCCTGCAGCGAGTTGTAGCTGGAAGATGCCGAAGATTGGAACTGGTTGATGTAGCCGAAAGCGGGATAAGGGACAAGACCGGTCGCGGGATTGACCTGGTTAATGTCGAGATAGCGGAACAGCTTGCGTCCGGCTGAGCCGACATATCCAACCTGCAGCGCCATGGGCCCGGTCAGTTGCCGTTGCACGTTCAGGTTGTACTCGTAAACGTAGGGCGTGCGCAGGCGTTGGTCCACGCTGAAGACGTCGCTAGCCGGGTTGAATCCGGTTGGAACTCCGACTGTGGGTAGAAACACGGGCACGCCGGCGGTGATCACACCGCCGGTGGAGGCTGCTGGAGACCCGTTGATGTTGATGACCGACGGACCGATGGCGTTGTAAGCGGGTCCGGGACAGAACGTGCAGTTATACGGCGCCTGGCCGAGGAAGAAATCCTGCGAGAAGGCGTCATAGTAGATTCCCGCGCCAGCGCGCACCACGGTCTTGCCATCGCCGGTCAAGTCGTAAGCGACACTCATGCGCGGCGAGAAGTTGTTGAAGTCCTTGGGATAGAGCTGGCTCAGGCCCGGGCTGCCCACCTGCACCAGGCTACCGGCCCCCGCCGGATCGAAGATGCTGAAGCGGTTGTGCTCTTCGTGGATCACCCCGAAATAATCCCAGCGGAGCCCGTAGTTAACGGTGAGCCGGCGAGTGAGCCGGAAGTTGTCCTGGAAGTAGAGGCCATAGTTGTTCTGGTGGGTGACGCGGTGCGTATCGCCCGCTGATTCGTTGCCGCCGTCCACGGTGCCAGTCAGGAAATCAGCCAAACTATCGAACTCAAGCGCCCCGCGAAAATGCGTATCCTGGAATCCATTGATCGAGGTGCGGCGGAACTCGATGCCGGTTTTGAAATTGTGCTTGCCGTGCGTATAGGAGAGGTTGGTGAAGTACTGCCAGTTGCTGTCTATGCGACCGCGCGGCTGGCTGCCGCCGTTGCCCAGCGAACTGATGCCGGTGCCCGGAAAACTGATCTGCGGCAGCCCTCCGAACAGCGGGTCGCTGTTGTTGACGCTGACCAGCCCGATGCTGGCGGGACTGAAGGAGGCGTCCTGCGGGGTGAAGGTCTCGAAGAAGCGGTTCCAGCCGCCGCGGAATTCCATCAGCAAATTGCTGGAGATCACGTGCGTGTACGAAAGCGACACCACTTGCACTCGCGTGGGAACAATTGTATTGAAACCCGGACCGACAGCTCCCTGCTGCAATCCGAGCGGAAAGTTCTGGGCACTGTCGCCGAAGAAGTAGCGTCCCGTAAGCAAGTCTTTCTCTCCAACGTGGTGGTCGATCTTCCCAATAACGCTGTCCAGGCTATTGAAGGCGTTGTTGGTGGCCTGAACGGTGGCGACAGCGGGATTGGCGGGATCGCCCGCCGGCAGCGGCACACCCCACGGACTCCGGGCGAGAAGCTTGGCAATGACCGGATTGATCGTAACCTCCTGGGCATTGATCAGCGCCTGGGTGGGTACGGTGATCTGGTTTGGAATGCCGACGCGCTCACGCTGCCCTTCGTAGGATGCGAAAAAGAAGGTACGGTCCTTGACGATCGGTCCGCCAACGGCACCGCCAAACTGATTGTTGAGGAACAAGTCTTGCGGCTGGTCGGTGGTGTTGAAGTAATTGCGGGCGTCCAGGTGATTGTTGCGGAAGTCCTCGAAGCCGGAACCATGGAGGTGGTTGGTGCCCGACTTGGTGACAATGTTGACGATCGCACCCGAGTTCCGGCCATACTCGGCTTCCGTTCCAGAAAGGATTCCGAACTCGGCCACCGCATCCAGCGGGAGGATGGTAGCGGGCACACCGAACACCCCGCCTTCGTTGACGGCAGGATCGTTGCGGTAGCCGTCGTTCATGTCGGTGCCGTCAAGCAGGTAGTTGTTGGAGCGGCCGCGGTTGCCGTTCATGCTGAACAGGCCGAACGACCCCGGCGATTCCGAGACGGCGCCGGGATCGGCCGTCGCACCGGGCACCATGGTCAATATCTTGGAGAAGTCGCGGCCGTTCACCGGCAACTGCTCCACCTGCTTGGCTTCCAGGGTGCCACCCAGGTTGTCCACGGTGGTTTCGACCAGTGGTATCTCCTCGTTCACCACCACGGTCTCTTTCACGTCACCGGGTCGGAGTTGCACGTTCACACGCTCGCGGGCGGAAACCCCGACGTGGATGCTCTGCACGGTCGCGGTGCGGAAGCCACCTTTGCTCGCCGTCACTGTGTAGTCGCCCAAGGGCAGCTCGGTGATGAAGTAGAACCCCTGGTCATCGGTCTGGGTGCTGCGGGCCAGCCCGGTGTCGGCGTTCTGGGCGGTCACCTGTGCCTGCGCAATCGCCGCCCCGCTACTGTCGGTGACCGTTCCCTCGACGCCACCGCGAAAGGTCTGGGCATACGACGCACACACCAGGGCCACCATGGCGATCAGAGCGCATCCGTATTTCATGATCGTTTCTCCGTATTACGTACTGTTTATCTATTGAAAACCGAGCATTGTGCTCTGGAACCCTGGCAGGGTCAAGAACCAAGCACGGCGCGACCGATTCGCCGGGACGCCCTGCAACTCCCTTCTAGACAAAACCTTCACCTGGGTTCTACCGCACTAATTGTGCAACCGTTCTGCAACCGCTTGCACCAGCCGCGGGCGGGCTCGCCGCTGACGGCATCGCGGATCCGGCGAAGCGATTGAAAATGCTGGGTCATCTGTAGGCCGGCGCAGTCCCGCTGGCTGGCACAGCAATTGCTGAAGAGCACCATCAGCCGAGACTTGGGTTCCCAGGGTGGACGGCGCCGAATCAACCCGGCTAAGGCCAGCCCTTCAGTCCGCGCCTACGCTTCGGAGACCGCGCAAGCTCATGCGGGAAAAGGCGGGGCAGCGGACACTTGGGATTCTTGGGTTCGCGGGTGCGGCCCGTTTTTCCGAATCGCTGGTTTAGGCCGTCCACCTGGGGTCCTGAGTGCGGCGATCTCCCCCACCAAATTTCCTCCCCGGGTGAGTGGAGCGACGCTTCACCCTCATTCTTTTCGCTTCCCTTGTTTCCGATACGGCCCTAGCCAATTGGCCCTCGCTATCCCTGCGAGCGGTTGGGCATGCTTCACAAAAATGGAAAAGTTTTTCGCTCGCCAGTCCGGAGAGCGCGTCCATGCCGCGCCTTAAGCATTGATTTCTATATGAGTTACAGCCGCAAGCGCCCCGTTAACCCGGGCCTCTTGGTTGGCACTCTGGTTGCTCTGTCCGGAGAATGTAAACCCTGGAGGCTCTCTTCAACGGGATAACTGCAGGCGGCTTTCCGGCACACACTAAGCCTAGTGGAGAGGTCATGGCACAAGCTCAAGCAGAGCGCCGGGGAGAGCAGCGTTTTCCGCTGCGCTTACCTGTTGTAGTGAAGTCGATGCACGGTGGAGTCCAGGAAGAATCTTCGCTCACTCGGGACGTCAGCGCACGCGGCGCCTTCTTTTATCTCGACGGCAAGCTGGCGGAGGGCACGCCGGTCGAGCTGATCCTCACGCTACCCGCCGAGATCACCCTCACGGACAGCATTCGAGTGCGATGCAAGGGTAGGGTGGTGCGGGTGGTGGGCACCACCAATGGCGGCAAGACGGGCGTGGCGGCGACAATCGACCAATACGATTTTGCGACCGAAAGTGATCCGCTTTACTTCTAGCCTGCATTAGCGCCGCTGCTGTTCCGGCGGCGGCACTCCTTTTCCTCCACAACCCCGAGTATGCCGTTGGACATGGCCGCGTCTTCCGGCTAACATCCTGCGGCGAAACCGCCGGACGCGGTTGGACTCGGAAGCCGATCCATGCGACTGGTCACCTTCGAAGATGACAGTAAGCGCCTACGCGTGGGAGCACTGGCTGGCAACGAGAAGATCGTCGATCTCACTGCCGCTTGCGCCCTCTACTTGCGCGAGGTGGAAAACGAGACGGCGTACCGTCAACTGGCCGGCGCGCTGGCGCCTGCCGACATGCGGGCCTTCTTCGCCGGCGGCGATCGCAGCCTGGGCACGGCACGAGCCGCATTGCGTTATGTGATGGAGGAGCCGCCGCCGGTCACGGGGCCTGCGGGCGAGCCTGTCTTCTTCGCACGGGAGGCAGTCACGCTCAAGGCGCCGATCATCCCCAGAAAGTTCTTCCACACGGCCGGCAACTTCCGCGAACACCATGCCGAAGCGCAGAAGGCCGGCTTCTCCCATCCCGTGCTGCCATGGATCGTCTTCTTCCAGAACGTGGACGCCATCATCGGCGACGCCGAACCCGTCATCTATCCCAGCCACCTGACGCAGGAGCTGGACTACGAGCTGGAGCTGGCCGTCGTGATCAGGAAGCCGGGAAAGCACTTCAGCGCCGAGGAAGCCGCGGACTACATCGGCGGATACGTGATTTTCAACGACATCACTGCGCGCGACATCCAGCGGCAGGAGATGAAGTCGGGCGTGTTCAGCTTCTGCAAGGGCATCGACACCTTCTGTCCGCTGGGGCCCTGGATCGTGACCGCCGACGAGATCCCCGACCCGCACAACCTGGCCATGGAGCTGCGCGTCAATGGCGAGCCGCGGCAGCGTTCGCACTCCAGCAAGATGTCGGTGACTATCCCTGAGATTCTCGCGCACTATTCGCCGATGGGTTACAGCGCGGGCGATGTGCTCTCGACCGGCACCATCAGTGGCGTGGCCGCGTTCAGCGGCGATCCCAAAGCCTTGTATCTCAAGCCGGGCGACGTGATGGAGTGCAAGATCGAGAAGATCGGCGTGCTGCGCAATCCGGTGATCTCGTGGGAAGAGGCGTATGGAAAAGTGGGAAGTGGAAAGTGATAAGGGGGATTGGAAAGTGACAGGTGAAAAGTAAAAAGTGAGAAGTGTCATTCCGAGCGCAGCGAGGAATCTATTGCTTTTCTACTACCCATCTTTTTTCCTACTTACCACTTTCCACTAACCACTTATCACTTGACCTTTGGCAGCACGGCCTCGCCAAACAGCCGCGCCTGCTGCTCGCGATCGTCGCCCCAGATCTCCAGCATGATGTTGGTGCAGCCGGCGGCACGGTATTCCTCGATGCGCGCGATACACTCGTCCGGCGTGCCGGCGATGGCGTGGACTTTTTCGAGGATCTCGTCCGTCACCGCGCGGGCTGCGGCTTTGCGCCCGCCGCGCTCCATGGCATCGGCGATGGGCTGAAGCTCCTCGAACGTCAGGCCGGCGCACTGCAGCAGCACGTCGGCTGAGCCGCGGATGTTCTGCACTTTGTTCGCCAGGTACATGGCCGCCATCTCGCGAGCGCCGTCCTTGCCCTTGCGCGAATCACGGTGAATGGAGCCGACAATCACCGACCCGAGGTCGACCGAAGACGGATCGCGCCCCGCCTTGCGCGCGCCTTCCTCCATGTTCTTTCGAGAATACTTCACGAACTCGGGCGTGGTGATGGAAGCGGTGAGCAGGCCGTCGGAAATTTCGCCCGCCATCTTCTGGAGCACCGGCCCGGTGGCGGCGATGTACATGGGCACCGACGTGCGGGGAACGCGAGCTTCGGCGCTGAGCGCGGGAGCGTGCGCCTCGAAGGCGCGGCCGCGATACTCCACCGCACCTCCCGCGAGCATGGCTTTCACAATCTCCATGGCCTCGCGCATCACCACCGCCGGACCGACTTCTTTGCCTTTCTCGCCCTCGCCGATTTCCTTCATGAAGATTTTCGACGCGCCCAGACCGAGGATGAAGCGGCCGTCGCCAGCGGCCTCCTGCAGCACGCGCGCTTCCATGGCAATCTGCACCGGATGGCGTGTGTACGGCGAGATGATGCCCCAGCCGATCGTGATGCGCCGGGTCTCGCGCGCGAGGATGGCTGTCATCGCAGTGGAGGAGCGCGCTTCCATCGCGTGCTTGCGCCACCAGGGATACGCTTCGGCGAGCCAGAAGATGTCGAACCCAGCGGCGTCACAGGCCCGCGCCATGCGGACAGTCTGCTCCAGCGGCTCCATCGAGAGCTGCAGCACGCCGATGCGAAAGGGGACAGGTGCGCTCACGGCTTTGTCCACGAATGCTCGAGTCCCTTGACCAGTGCCCACATCACGCGATTGAGCGGCGTGGGCACGCCGGCCTTCTCGCCCCAGTGAACGATAGCGCCGTTCATGAAGTCCACTTCCGTCGTGCGGCCGGCCTCCACGTCCTGAAGCATGCTCGACTTGTGCTTGCCCGGCGCGCTCGCGCCCTTCAGCACCAAGTCCCAGGGATCGCCGTGCAGTTCGATGCCGAGCGCCCGCGCCACAGACTTGCCCTCTTCGATCAGTGCCTTGAACAGTTCGCCCGTGGGCTCGAAACGAGTGGCCGAGCCGTGATCGAGGCGGGTGAGCGCGCCCACGGGATTGGTGGCCGCGTTGAAGATGAGCTTGGTCCACTGGGCGCCGCGGGCATCGGGTAGCGCGATGGTGTGCATGCCAGAGCGGGTGAGTGTGCCTGCGAGTTCTTCGACCACCTCCATGGGTGTGTGCGACGGCTCGAACGGCCCGATCCAGGTGTCGCCTTTGATGTCGTAGCCGACGTGGCCGGCGGAGATAAGATGTCCGGCAGGAAATGTGGTGCCGCGAATCACGTACCTAACGTGCTCGGCGATGATCTCCTCGTTGCCGACGCCGTTCTGCACCGAGCAGACAGCGCTGGGGTCGTCAAAGATGCGCGCTGCCTGCTCGATCGCCCGTCGCGTGTGGATGGCCTTGGTGGCGACAATGCCGTAGTCGCAGCGCGGAATCTGCGCGGGATCACTCGCAGCGCTGAGGCGCGCGGTGAACTCCGCAGCGCCGGAAATCTTCAGGCCGTCGCTGTTGATGGCCTCCACGTGCTCACGGTTCACGTCGTAGGCCCAGACCTCGACGCCCTCCACCCGCGCCAGGTGCGCCGCGAAGATGCCGCCGACCGCGCCGCAACCGATGATGCAAATTCTCATAGAGCACTCAGCAGTCAGCAATCAGCATTCAGTCCTCGGCGGATTAGCTGAGTGCTGAGTGCTGACTGCTCTCCTTTCGCTGCCATCAAAAAATCGCCACGGCACATCGCACAGGTTCTCACCCTCGGTCTTGCCGACGCGGTAAGTGTCCTGCGCGTAGAGGCACACCTGGCCATCGCGATCCACCACCTGCGGGTGCAACGACAGCACCATGTTCTCGCGCAGAACGACATCGGTGTTGGCGCCGATTGCGGGATGCTCGAGCATGGTCAAGCCGATCGAGTGGCCCGACAGATGGCCGAGCGCGAAGCCATGTCGCGTGAACGTGTCAGCGACGGCCCGGTGCACAGCCGAGGCCAGTTCACCGTCGCGCATCAGCTTGCGCGCGGCTTCGAGCGCCTCAGGATAGGCCTGCTTCATCGCTTCTGTCCGCGGGCTCGGCCTGCCCTGGATGAGCGCTCGGGAGAACTCCACCCAGTAGCCTTCCGCACCATGAAGTACGCCTCGGCCTCGCCGTGCGCGCCGGAGAGCACGATGTTCATCATGCGCGGGCCGGCGCCGCGCGCGAAAAAGCGCTCCACTGCGGGCGCCATGATCTCCGCCTCGGTGCGCCCCGGGCGGTAGCTCTCGACCATCGCCCA